>JBFMDH010000022.1 GCA_040754075.1 Acidobacteriota bacterium | reverse complement strand
TTCCACGCCTGCATATAGGTCTCCTGCACCAAATCCTCCGCCTCTTCCCGCTCCCCAACTATCCGGTACGCGCTCCGGTATAAATCTCCCATATACGGCAGCGCCTCCTGCTCAAAATTTTCGGTTGCTGAAACGCCCTGAGTGAGTTTTGCATTTGTATTCAACATTGTTTACCTCGTTGGTCTGTCGCTATCCGATAAACCTTGTTGGTTTACCGGGCAGCATCAATCGTTGTGTAAAGGCGCGGTCGTAAAATTGACTTTGTATTTTTTTGACCAGATGGTAACCGCGCCAAATTTGTTTAAGTCGAGACTATCGGGAATGGCGAAGCTTTGATGACCGGTGACACTTTTCAACCTGCCCAGTGAAAAGGTCTCGGCGCTTTCAACGGTTTCATTCTCTAAGGCATCGCGAGCGCCAATGAGCAGAACTTCTAAATTTTCTCCCTCGCCTGTGCTAAACTCTGAAAGTTCGAGTACCCGCTCACCAGTGAGCAGGCGATAGATCATCACGTTGCCTTCGCCTTGATGGGCAACCTGATGAAATTTACCTGAAGCAATGATCTGTTTTTTAATACCTTGTTGCATAACGAATTTGAAAGTTGCGAAGAACACCAGTCCGAGCGTAATTACGAAAACGGTTGTAATGGTAAATTTTTTTACTTTCATTTAACCCGACCACGCATTTAAAAGTTCGTTTCTTCGTGACCGTGTGAACTATACTAAGAGGCGATGTTGATGTCTTAAACGAAAGCCAATTTGCGGTTAAAAAAAATCTTAAAAAAATTTAAATTCATCTATGGCTCAGAAAATACGAGAGTTATACGAGTTCGGTGATTATCAATTGGATGTCGGCGAACAACTCCTGTTGCGCAATGGCGAAGTTGTGCCGCTCAAAGCCAAGGTCTTTGATACGCTCGTATTGCTCGTAGAAAATGCCGGACGATTGCTTGAAAAAGAGTGGTTGATGCGCGAGCTTTGGCCGCAGAGTTTCGTTGAAGAGGTCAATCTCAATGTCAATATATCGACCTTGAGGAAGGTGCTTGGCGAAAGCGCCACCAAACCGCAATACATTGAAACGGTGCCCAAGCGCGGCTATCGTTTCGTCGCTCAAGTCACTAAAAAAATTATTGATGAAACACCCACAGAAGTTTTAAATGACGCCTCCGCCGAAGCGAAAAATTCGCTGGCTATCGCTGCCGAAGAAATCAATGAGCCGTCAAAATATGTCACCAGTCCTTTGTTGGAATTAGATTCGCTTACTGGCAAAGCACCGGATTTAAACTCCGAAAAAGAGATTAAGCCTGCTGAAAAGGGTTCGCTATTGCCAACGATTTCAAGATGGCAATTGACCATCGGTGCGACATTATTACTTGGCGTGATAATTGCCGGAGTCTATTTTGCAGTTTCCTCGAACTCGAAAACCAAAATAGCGAATTCGCTAAGGGTTCAAACGATAGCGGTTTTGCCGTTTAAAGCGACAAGCACGGATGAAGCCAATCAGGCGCTTGGTTTAGGAATGGCGGATGCGCTGATTAACCGTTTGGGGAAATTCAAAGAAATCAATGTCAGACCAACCAGCACGGTTATGAAATATTCCGAACGCGAAACCGACCCGATTGCCGCAGGTCGAGAGTTGGGAGTTGATGTGGTGCTCGCAGGTTTGGTTCAACGCTCCGATAAAAATGTTCGCATCAGCGCGCAACTGTTTCGGGTGTCGGACGGCACTTTGTTATGGGGCGACAAGTTTGATGATTTCTTCACCAATGTATTCGCTTTACAGGATTCCATATCCGAACGCATGGCTAAAGTCTTATCGTTGCAACTCACCATCGACGAAAAACGGCTGTTGACCAAACGTTACACCGAAAACACCGAAGCCTTTCAGTTGTATACGCAGGGGCAATATTTTCATTTCAAATACCAGTTTCCCAAGGCGCTTGAATACTATGAGCAGGCGATTAAAAAAGACCCGGATTACGCGCTCGCCTATGCAGGATTGGCTGCCAATTATATTGCGCAGGCGGTGATTTCGCCGAATCGCCAGGAATTGCGCGATAAAGCGGTGGCGGCTATCGATAAAGCCTTGAGTCTGGATGCCAATTTAGGTCAGGCATATAACGCTCTGGGATGGGGAAAGTATCTGTTGGATTGGGATTGGGCTGGGGCTGAACAGGCTTTGCAACGGGCGATTGAACTCAATCCCAATGACAGCGAATCACACAGTAATTATTCGGTTCTGCTTTCTACACTGGATCGTCGCGACGAAGCCATCAGTGAAAGCGAACTGGCATTGCAACTAGACCCCACATCAAGCGATACGCATTTCCAGCATTTGCTGGTGCTCTATTATGCGCGCCGGTTTGACCAGGCAATCGAACACAGCAAAAAAGCCATTGCCACAGACCCCAATCATCCTTACTGGGGAGGCATCATGATGCGGATTTATCTGGCAAAATCCCTGTATCAAGAGGCGCTCGCGGAAGGCAAGAAGTGGTATAGCAGCGAGAGATTGAAAGCCGAACCGCTGGTCGGTTACGCTCAGGCGCGACTGAATAACCGCACCGAAGCCGAGAAAATTTTACAGAACGTTTTGGGGAAGCCGGAGGGGATTGTCAAAAATTACACCATGGCAACCATCTATTGCGGGATGCACGAAAAAGACCAAGCCTTTGCGTGGTTAGAGAAAAGTTATGCCAGTAAAGATAACGGGATTATCAAAATCAAAGTTGACCCGTTATGGGATGAATTGCGTTCAGACCCGCGTTTTGACGACCTGCTTGGTCGTCTGAATCTGCGCGAGTAACATTTGATAATCCTTGCTTCCAGCGTTTTATTATTCGACTGGCAGAGCTTGCATTTTACCTGTTAGCATTTTCCGTTATGGCGAAAAAAGGCAGCATCTTAATTGTAGATGATGAAGAAGTGATGCGAGATGTGCTTGAGAGTCTGCTCATTGACGAGGGCTTTCAAGTCGCAGTGGCGCGAACCGGCGAAGAAGGCTTGGATAAATTCCAGCAACAATTTTTTGATGTGGTGTTGCTCGATGTGTCGATGCCGGGAATCGGCGGACTGCGCACGCTGGAAGAATTATTGAAAATTGATCGCGACGTCGTAGTCATTATGATTACCGCTTATGCGACCTTCGATACGGCAATTTCCGCCTGGCAGCGCGGCGCTTTCAATTGCGTGCGCAAACCTTTTGATAACCGGGAAATTCTCGGCATTATCGGCGCGGGCGTGCGCCGTCGTCGCAAAGATGAAGAACACCGCGCCTTGAAACAAACCTTGAAGCGCAGTTCCGCAGGCAAAGAGATTGTGGCGCGAAGCGAAAAGATGTTGGAAATTCTTGCCTTCGTCGAACAGGTCGCCCCGGCGCGCACCACCGTACTGGTGACCGGTGAGTCGGGAACCGGCAAAGAATTGATTGCCCGCGCCATTCACAATCAAAGTATCCGTGCCGACAAACCTTTCGTCACCGTAAATTCAGCGAATTTGCCGACCGAACTTTTAGAGTCGGAACTTTTCGGTCACGTGCGCGGCGCGTTTACCGGCGCGGTTGCCGCTAAAAAAGGTTATTTTGAAGTGGCTGATGGCGGCACGATTTTTCTTGATGAAATCGGCACCATTTCGATGGAAACGCAATCCAAACTTTTGCGCGTCATTCAAGAACGCGAATTCACACCGCTTGGCGACACCACGCGCAAACAGGTTGATGTGCGCATTGTCGCGGCTACGAATGTCGATTTGAAACAGGCGGTTGCCGAAGGATTGTTTCGCGAAGATTTGTACTATCGCTTGAATGTGATTTCAATCAATTTGCCGCCGCTCAGGGAACGCAAGGAAGATATTCTGCCGCTGGCGCAACATTTTGTACGCAAATACGCGGCGGAAAATGGCAAGCAGATTACCGAGCAACTCAGCCCCGAAGTGCTTTCGCTGCTTGAAGCTTATCGCTGGCAAGGCAATGTGCGCGAACTGGAGAATGTCATTGAACGTGCCGTCATCGTGGCGCGCAATCAATCCATCACCAAAGATGATTTACGCGAAGAGGTCGTCAATCCACAACTTGCCGCCGCCAAATCGGATGGTCAGAGCAATGCAACGCAAATTGATTTGTCGAATGGCATTTCGTTTTATGATGAAGTGAATCGCTTTCAAATTGATTTGATTCGCCGGGCGCTCGAAATCACCAACGGGCATCAATCGCGCGCTGCGAAATTATTGGGATTAAATACGACGACATTGAATAGTAAAATTCGTTATTACAACATTCGCACGTGACAATTTTTTTCGGCGGATTCTACTTTTTAAATGGTTGAACAAGCGGTCTTCGACCGCGCTACTGCCCTGAGACATTGCAGCCAATCAAGTGATGTGAGGTGTCGCCGTTTAACTTGTCTGCAAATGAAGCGGTCAGTATAATCTCACATTTCGCCGCGAGAGATTTTTGATACTATAAAGCCCATCGCCAATGTTGATTGAACATCTTCAATATGGCCCCTTAGCTCAGCGGTTAGAGCAGAGGACTCATAATCCTTTGGTCCGGGGTTCAAATCCCTGAGGGGCCATCAACCTTCTTTTATATCTATTGTTATCTATTACATTTTTTATTCGAGCCGCAAAGCATCAAGGTAATTTGATAACTAACCAAATCAATCAAATATCATCTACTACGGTCACATACCGGTCACATAGCTTTTAGGATTGATTTAAGATTATGCTCACCCGATTTATTGCCATAAATTCAAACTGGCGCGAAACTCGGCGCTTTCTCGCCGCACATCGAATTTAAGCATCAGCGATTCGACGGATAGCCCTCTGGTCGCAGCTTCCGGCATCCACGCCACTAAGCCAACAATTTCAGCCTGCCGATCCTGCTTGGAAAAATTCCAGCAACAATTACTTTGTCTTCTGAAAATCTCCGGGCGCGGTGTGTGATAAAGGATGTGCGTCAGTTCATGAAACCCGGTGATGACCCGTTCGGAATATTTTAATTGTGAGTTGATGTAGATATAAGGTTCAGCGTCTTCCCAGAGTGCGAGACCATCTGCATCCAGTTCCAGTTCTTCAAGCGTGATGCCGCATTCATCGCAGAGATTCCCCAGGGCATCGAGGGATAATTGCTTTCGATTCCAATCCGGAACCCACTGGCAAAACCGTTCGACTAAGAATCTATCGCTTCTTCGATTTTCGGGATTGTACATCGGCCTTCACCTTTTCAACATCTTTGGCTGAGGCTTGCCCGCGCGTGTACATATATTCAAGCAGTTCGTTTTGTCGTTTTTCAGCTTCCTGTGTTTTCTCTTGTTCCAGACGCTCCCAGAGCGGCAGATATTGTTCGATGATTTCGCTGGCAATCTCGCGCCCCGAACGCCGCTTAAAATGTGCCGCGTTGTCGTTGAGTCGTTTAATCGTCGTCTTTAAGAGACGGATAGTTAGATAGTCTTTTTCTGTACTCATTTTGGTTTGTCACCCCCGCGAAAATTCAAACGAATTAGAGAACAATTCACCGCAGATGTCAACTAATGTAGATTTATGTATATTTACACATAAATAAGCATATGATAAATTATTGACATGAGGAAAAGAGAGAAATACAACCCGAAACCTATCGTTTTTTATCCGCCTGATTCCCAGCGTGAGTTTCTGGAGAAATTTGCCGAAGAGAAAAAGCTTAAAAACCTTCAGGCAGCAACCATTGAATGCGTTCGCCAGGTTCAACTCACCAAGGAAGCGGCGGCAGGCAAGTAACTTTTTTACGGAAGGACAAACCAAATGACACTTGAAGACATTATTCAGAAAGCCGGGGAAACCCATGCGAGAGCCGAGCACCCGCAGATCAAACAAGCCGCTAAAGCGATTTTTCACTTTGCCCGCGCTGCTAAATTCGCAGCCTGTGGCGAAGGCTTTTACGGCGAGAAGTTTTACAAAAAAGATGACGCTTTGAGCGCAGAAATCGATGAGCGTAAAAAAGCGACCGCCGAATTTAATGCAATCCGCAATTCGCAGGAGGCTAAAGCCTGCCCTGAAATCCGCAATCCGGAGCCGCCCGAACAACCACCGCTCATTGATAACGTCGTCGAAATCTGCAGCAACTGGAATTGTTCGCGCGACAAACAGCTAACCATTCTCAAACTCTGGAACAAGGCGCTTGAACTCGGTTGCACCGAAAAGGAGCTGCGCGAGGTCCTGAAAGGTTTCCACGTCACTTCACGCAAAGAACTCACCAACTCGCAGGCTGACGAACTGATCAAGTTCCTATCCGACACCATCAATTCGCTGCTGCAAATGCAGAAGGAGGCTCGCAAATGAATGACCTGGTGATTATCGAAGGGATTGCGCTGGCAATCTTCGGGCTTCTGTTTTTACTGCTCGCCGGTTGGATTGATCGCCGCGCCGCGCGTAAACGCCAGCGCGACATCAACGCGCGCTTTTACCGCTATCGCAAATATTAATCTTCGCCACGCCTGCGTCTAAGGCTTTCCATACAAATCACAGACGCCGGCGCTGGCGTGGCAAGCGTTATTCCCCGCGCCCGATTCAGCAGAAGAAAATCTTCCAGTGTGCATAGGTAGGGCGCGGGGAATCTTTTTGAGGTTCCGATGCAGTTTGAAGACTGGGAATCTGACCCCGAAGAAAATCCCATCGAGTGCAAACTTTCGCAAACCCCTGCGGCGATTCGCAAGCGGCGCTCAAGAATGACGAATGCCGAACACGCCCGTCGGCGCTGGATCATTGACCGCCATACCCAGAGAGCCAAACGTTTCGGCTCTACAGGTTCATTCACCTGGGAAGAGTGGGAAGCGGTGTTGAAAGCCCACAACTACGCCTGCGCTCGATGCGGCGCAACCGATTCGCTTTATGAGCGATTGCAGATTGACCACATCATTCCGCTGCAATGCGGAGGCACGAATACCGCAGACAATCTGCAACCGCTCTGCCCGTCCTGTAACAACTGGAAACGCACCAAGGCGATTGATTACCGAAAGGAGAAACCCAATGTTTATGCTCACCCGAGTTGTGCAAATGAGAAAGCGCAATAAGCGTTACCACTGTGGGCGCAAAGTTGGTTATCAATCATCGCATAACGCGCAAAACGACCTCGACAGATTAGCCGAGCGCCGGAACGATTCGGGACTCATTGTCTACCACCACGGCAGATGCAAAGGCTACCACGTCGGACACAAAGAAAAAGACAGGAGAATCAATTCATGAACGTAAACACTATTTTAATTACTCGCGAAGAAGCCGAGCGCAAGCTTGACCAATACAAATCCATCACCGCAAAGAAGCGCGTTGCCGAAGATGACAAATTGCAGTCACTCTATGCAGCAGTTTCAAAAGGCGCGCGCGTCTTAAATCTTGCGCAGGCTTTCAAGCAAACCGGATTGAATGAACAGCAACAGCCAAGGCTTGCCATCGCCCGCGCCGACTGGAAAACGGTTTTCTGTTTCCGGAATCCTTACACCCGCAATCACTCACACTCGCCGCACACTGTAGGCTTTACTGATTCAAACCGCTGGAATATGTACGCCTCCGCGCGAAATATTCTTTTACCGGCAAACACTTTCGCTTTTCGCATGAGACAAGCTACTTACGGAAGCACCTATGATGTGGACTGGTCAATCCTTCGTTCAGCGGTTCCGCATATCCCGCCTGCCTGCCGACCAAAGAACGGGCTGCACAACTACCACATCCTTTTTGAAGTTGAGAAATGGGAAAAAGAATACCCGGTTGACCCGTTTCTGATGCGCCAAATTTCAGGAATGCTTTTTGTCATCGAAGCCGAATGGGAACTCACCCCGCTTGAAGCGTCTTTATTGTCCTCGATGACTCAGGGGAATTAGATCAATGAGTTGGAAAGCCACTGCTCACGTTAAAGAACTCACACATGCGCCGGGCGGTGAACCGCTTACCCGTTCGGAAAAACTGTTGTTACTCATTATTGCCGACTATTACAACGACGAAAAAAAATGCGCCTGGGCGAGTGTGCCAACCATCGCAGAAAACGCTTTGCTCTCTCAACGCCGGGTTCAGCAGGTCTCACGATCAGCCGAGATGAAAGGCGTCCTACGGGTTACGCATCGCAACGGCAAGAGTAATGTCTACCGGCTGCCGACGCTCGACGGTTCAAACGGTGAACCGCAGGGGGGTGAAATAATTTCACCCCTGAAATCCGCTTCACCCCCAGGGGTGAAATCCGCTTCACCGGGGGGTGAAATTTTTGACGAGGGGGTGAAATCCACTTCACCCCATGGGGTGAAACATGTTTCACCCGAACTAATATTAGAACCACAAATATTAGAACCACAAAAAGAACCCCCACCCAGAACCGGGGGGTGGTCAAAATACGATTTGGAAACCTGTCGCCGCTTCGCGCACTGGCTTTACCAAACCAATCAGGGAATCCATAACCCCGAAGGCTTCGCCCGCGATTGCTGGATGACCGGGCTTGCCGACAACCGCATAGATGAATTCTTACGCGATGAGCAATTAAAGCCTCAGGAGAAAATTCCCGCTGATATTTGCCGCGAGTGCGGACGCGCTACGGTCTGCGAGGATGAATTGTGCTGGCTGAAAACAATGACGAAAGGAGCCGCCTGATGAGAAGGGAACCCCTAAAAAGAAATGAGCATTCGCAGATGTATGGAATGTCTTTACCACAAGGAAAAACCTGCAAGGATTGCGTTCACTTCAAAAAATGCAATGCGATGTTTGGGCACATCGAAGAAGACGAAACCTGTGACTGGTCGCCGAGTAAGTTTCAGGAGAAAAGGACGGCTTGATATGAAACAATCCATGCAGGTTCTCACTTCACAACTCACCGACGAATGGTACACGCCACCATTTTACATCACCCTGGTAGAGCAGGTTCTTACTGTGATCGACCTTGACCCGGCATCTAGTGAAAAAGCGCAGCAATGGATTCAAGCAAGGCGCTATTTCACCAAAGAAGACAACGGATTAATACAAACATGGTGGGGCAAAGTTTTTCTAAACCCTCCCTATGGAAAATCCGAAGGGAAAAGCAACCAGGCAATTTGGGCGAATCGCTTACTTAAGTTTTACGAAAAGGGTCTGGTCGAAGAAGCGATTCTGTTAATCAACTCCGCGCATGGCTATAAGTGGTATGAGAGTTTATGGACGCGCTACCCGGTCTGCTGTGTCCGCGAGCGCATTCATTTCGTAGCTGTGGATGGAAGCATAGATGGGCAGTCAAAGAAAGCGCAGACCTTCGTGTACTTTGGTCGAAATATCACCCGCTTTCAAAAAGTCTTTTCTTCAATCGGGCGAGTGTTATTACCGGAACAATGAAAAAGCGATCTTAGTACCAGAGGTGCTTCAATGGTTCGTCTGCCTAATTATGGTTTAGCACAAGTTCTATATTGGTCTACATAGAAGACCATAGATTACGAAGCCAACCGTCTCAACAAAAATCATTGCTACTGTTATTAACCTAACTGGATGTTGATATAAAGCAAACCAATCATCAAGCTTATTAACGAATTTGACGAGTGGGGCAATAAGTCGTAGAAGTAATACAGCAATGACAAAAAGGTAAAATAAAAAGGAAGTAAAAAATGTACTCCAAAAGAGAATTCCTATCCATGGCTCTGATCCTTGGAACTTAATTGCTGAAATAAGGTTCACCCAATTGACATTAGATATACCAGGAAGTACCAAATAAATTAGACCCGAGAGCAATAGATCCGCAATAAGAACGCCTAAAATACCTAAAATAGGTAAACCCCTACTAAGGGTTAGTACCCATCGGGTTTCCAGTAAAGATATGGCGTCACCAAATATGTTAAATGCCACTGTAGCTAATATAAGTGGGCCAACTTTCTCAAAATCAACTACAAAACTATTAGCCGCAGAAGGAAACATTAATGCCAACAACCCAATAAAAATCATGGAAGATGCTATAGCACGGAGTGGAGAAACGGGCATATATTTATCATTAACCCTTGATATTGCTACAACCGCTGGAACCCCGATACCAGAACCAAATGTAATTGCTGCAATATTCTTAAAAGTCATTCCCATACCATGTGCAGTCATTATTGAGGCAAATGTATAAAGGGTTACGCTTAAGGTAGCCATAATAACGGACATTGCAAATTGTTTGTTCCTTATGAGAATTCGCAAAGGTGTATCACTATAAGTTTCCCTTCTGAGAAGAAGATTAAAATCAACTTGAAGTATCAGTGTTAGTCCTATAGCAATCACAAAAGCAATCACAAGTATTTTTTCCATTGCTGGCACTTGAATCTCAAAGGTTCGTAATACAATCCGAGCCAAAATGAGAATGAGGTATGTAAGTAATATTCCTCGCCATATGATTCTACTTAATTCAGGTCTGCGCCACTTATAGAAATAGTCAAAAATTGCTGTAAAGGCAGTTTCAACTGAATGAAACCATTTGGCGGGATTAGATCTAAACTGGGTAGCTAAGCTTTCACTCAATTTAATACGGACATCCTCAACCAACCAAGTATCCGCAGCAGCTCCCATTGTTACTATTGTTCCTGTAACTCCTAACCAAGACATGAGTAGGCTGAACATAGTTCAAATCTCCGGATTATTAACCAGGATGCTTCTTTAGGTTAAAGAGTTAATTTTTACTTTGGTTATTAATAAAGACTAAACTGGATTACAACCAGATTTATGATCTTTATTACTAAGATGAATAGGATTCTATCCAACTTAATTCTTACATTGAGTTAGGTGCAATCTCACACAACCACACATTTTAGGTAATATTGAGTCATTTATTAATTAGGATAAATATCTTAAACGGGTATTAGCGTAATGCCACCAAAGATTATGATTCAAAGTGGAATTTGTCAATTAATTTCAAATTTATAGATTTGTTGATGATAAATAATACCTAATCACCATTAGTCCCGTTAATATCTTCACCAACTTGACCGTTATTTTCTTTTGAATTTTGTATGGATGACAAAAAGCTCTCAATATGTTTTTTATCTTTATCTGATAAAAAAGAAGATTGAAACTGTCTGGCAAGTCTTTCAAACTCAGCAAGATCATATTTTTTTTCAAGGCTTTTTATCTCATAAACACTTCCACCGTATGCATCACCTTTTCGATAAAAATCTAATATAAACAAAAAATTACTTTTATTTTGTACCTCAGTATTTATGTATTCCTTGAATTTCAACCTATCAGCATCCGATTCAGCTAGATAATCCCACATGAGTAGCACTTCTCTTTTTTCGTCAAAGTCCTCAAGATCAAATAGGCTTTTTCCTTCTTTTTGGAAAACCTGCACTAGCCGATCTAGTGCTTTTTCCTTGAGCTTAGAGAAATCCTGATTATTGAAAATATGTTGATATTTCTTTTCGGTTGAAGGTATGCATTGTTCAAAAAAATAAGCGGCAAAGGCAATTGATGGTGTTTTAAAGATTATATCTTCTAAGATAGGCTGTATGTTGTTGGATTCTACCTTTGTGTTAATCAGATGCCCGGTTAAAAGTAAAGCCCATCCTAGCTCAGTCCATATCCCCTGAAAAGACATGTCATACCACTCTTTGGAAGGCATTGAGCCTGCAAATTTAAATGGGTCTTTGTAAATAACTCTAATTACCGGCAAGGCTACTTCTGATTTGACCTTTTCCAAATACGCCCCTACGAGGTTTTTAAAAAATGGAATTAACTTCCCCTCACTTTTTATTTTAATAAGGTCATTATTTATTAAATCTTCGACACCTTCGACCTTTGATCCGTTCCATCCACTAATAATTTTTTCAATCTCAGAATTAGAGATAGTAGCTATGGGAGTTTTGAGGAGAAAATATTTTTTGAATGCTTCTGGATTGGAAATCATTTTTGTTTGTGAAATAGCGTCAACTGGATTAAAACGCCTCGTCGAATATGTTGAAAATAAACTATCAATTTCGGGAAACAAAAAGCCAAGGATTCTAAGTATTTCAGCTCTCTCTCTAACACCCTCTAATAGAGTATTAATATGATCTTTCTTAAGGTCTTTTTGTTTGGTTTTATCAAATGACAATTGCCGGAGTGGCGAGGAAAAGAAAATCTCATCATCGGCATCTAAATAACTCCAACGATTTTGCCAAATATCATTATAAATTTTAACAAAATTGATTCGTATTACTTCCAAAACAAGAAAATCTGATATATCTACTTCATCTTTCAGTACAGCTAGAGTTGGTAAAACAGAATTTAAATATCTTTTGATTGTTCGCAAATTTTTGAAATGACGTCGGAGTAAAGTTGGATAGATATTTCTAAATTGTTTTCTGAATAATTCTACCCTATTTTCTTCGGTACTGTGTTCAATAAGAAAGCTTTCAATTCGAGAGATCAGAAATTTATCAAGTACATAAGGCTCTATTGACGGTAAAGGAATAGGATTCTGTATGATTTTTTCTAAGTATGTTTTATCAAGATTTAATTCTTCAAGATATCTCCCAACCGCCCGATCACTATAGCTCAACAAGAAAATTGTATTCCTAAAACCTGCATTAAGGCGCACAAGTTTTAACACAAAATGAAGTTCTTCAGATGGTAAGCGATCTAAATCATCTATGATAATTAGAATCTTTTTCTTAGTCCGTTCAATATAGAATTCTATTCTCTCTTTAATTTTATCAAGTGTATCTTCGTCGGCTGCGAATTTAATTTTCAGACCAAACAATGAAAATTCAGGGCTAACATTTTGTTGATATTTCTTAATCGTTTTTTTGAAACCAGGAAAAATAAATTGATCATTGATAACTTGTTCGACGCTTTTATATAGACCATTAAGAATTTCATCCTGAGTTTTAAAATACCAAGGATCAAAATCAGTAATTAAAAAATTATGATTATTTTCAAATTTCCTTTTCAGTAAATTGAGTACAGAGGTTTTTCCCTCACCCCAATCTCCTGAAAGTCCAAAAACATAAGCTGTGGGTGATGTAACTGCTGTAATTAAATTGTAAAGGTTTGCAACAAACGGCTCTCTATCGAGTAAATCTAAGTCATCTTTTCCAAGAGGGTCATCAGAAAGTGAATTTGGGTTTGTTTTTAGCTGATTATTTTGCTTTTTGTTAATCTTTTTATTTGCATTAGAGATTATAAAAAAAACGGAACCGATAATCATTGATGTTATAAGAAAACAAATAAAACTAAGCTTAACCCTGCATAACCATAGAATAGTAAAAATCAGAAAAAACCAAATAAAATAGTCTAAGGATACGAATCTCAGTCCTTCGGATTTAAGGGTGTTGATCCAGCGTATTATGTAAGATTTTGCCAAATTCCAAGATAAAATCAACAATAATAAAAGAAGAGATAAAACACCAATATAATAATAATTGGTTAATTTACTAAAGAAATTTTGAATAATAGGGTCTAAATTTATTGACGCTGGAATAAATGAGGCAGCCGCGATTGCTAATAAATTGATACAAAATAGAGAAAATGAATTAGATAGAAAATAGGTCTTAATTTGACCAAAGAATATTTTCATGTATTTTGCCTTTATAAGATTCTTATTGGAAAACGTGTGACAGTTTATTTCTACCCCGAAAAATATGTCAATTTATTATGAGAGAAATTAAATCACCAAGCTTTGAAAGGCGGTTCAATTTAGTGTTTTGTTTCATGAATAAATCCCTTTTTACGAACTTCGACCTTTGACCGGAAATAAACCTTGCGCGCTCCGCTCGCACCAGGGTTTAAAACAAACCCCTCGCTGAAAATTTTCAAAAACATTTTTAAAAATTTCTGCAATCGAAATTCTCCCAGCTTTCCGCCTTTAAAATTTTTCGCGCCTTAATTTCAAGAACTTTTTTAAGAATTGACGAAGAAGCGATTTCTAATAAAATGCACGAAGGTTATTCATGAAGATGATTATTTATCAGTTGATCATATCCACTAAAATCCAACATCAATGGAGAGTAGATTATGCTTGGTTGGCTTGTCATGGTTTACCGACTGGCTGGCGATGACGCCGCGATGCCCGCAACGAGAGCATCTAAAAGCGGCGAACGCCTCGCGGTGTGGCAGACAGGAATGAATGGACTTGATTGGGTTTATGACCTCGTTACCGAAGGACAAGCCATCAACCTGGGCGGTGATGGTTATCCTTGTCTGTTCACCGCTAAAGCCGAGTACATTCTCCCTCATATTAGTGATGAACCGCCGGATGCAAGGCGATTTTGGGTAGTTCAGGCGGGCGACATTATTACCGAAAATTGGCTGGGGCAGACCGTCCTTAACCATGAGGCTATCAACGCCTGTCCTTCATCTGAGTGGTTGTTGATCGAAGCGTGGGATGAAAGCTAACGGTAGAAAATCCGGTGAACAAATCCAAAGCGGTCTTGCGTGACGCGGTGTGGTGGTTTCAGTGTTGGCTCGTCTGCGTTTCTATTCAGAAACTTGAGTAGCTATTCTCCCTGCATACTTAACCCTTTCCAGGGCAGTTTTAAAATCCTCATATTCAGCTATTTGCTCAGTTAGATCTATTTCTAATTGAAAATCGCGACGAATTTTTGATAGCTCAATTTTAATTTCATCACTTTCAAGGGTATTATCCAAAGCAGATTCAATTTCCTCTAAAAGCACATGCGCTTCTTCCCGTTTGGCTGTTTCCGGATGATCTTTTAGAAATGAATCTTTAGCTCTTTCAACTCGTTGGGAAATCTTAGTGGTTGCAAGTTCCCTCTCAGCTCTTCGTCTAATTTCATTAAGCCTTTTAAATAGTACTTTCATATTAGACTCAAATAGCAGCAAACTTTCATCCTGGGGATTTGTTTTTGATAGTTTTGATATTAAGTCTATTGTAGTTCGAGCAAAACCTACTTTCTCAATATGGTATTCGCCATTTGAAATTTCCACCACGCATTCCTTTATTGCATCGAAAATAGTTTTATCCCCTGTTAAATATGATCTTATTTTTTCTTCGGTTATTTGATTTATCTGTTCTTCATCGGCACCGCAAATTTCTCTAGCATATTCTTTTGATGAATCTATACATACCCTCAACGGAATAAGATCTTCTATTTCTACCAGTGAACTTAAGTGGGGCATTGTAATTTCATTAAGGTCATGAATTTGAAGAACAAAATCGTCTTTTAAAATTTGTTTTCCATGTGCCCCTCCCCGTTTTAATTGTTTTCTAGCCCCATTCCCGCTCGAATCACTATCTAATAGAACAATGACTGCGGGTCGCTCTATATCTCTTCCTCGTGCAAGATAAACTAAATAAGGAATATGAGATGCCGAGCCTGCTGGCACTATCGTGACGTGATTTAAATCTAATGTCTCCAAAATTGAAACTTTGCGACCTAAGAGATGGGATGCCGCGCCAGCAATAAGGATTTGATCTGCCTGACCTTCAACCATCAAATTGCAATTACCGATAAAGGTTGTTTCACCCACAAACGCTCCAAATGCAGATCTCAGAGGTTCATAGTGATTTTTAGAAGCATCCTTTACAACCCGAGTTCCTTCTTCCGCTGCTCCTTTTTCTAAAACTCGAATTCTTTGTGAATGATTTTTATCAATTAGAAAAGGAGAATGGGTTACATATATAACCTGAACAGGCTTCCGATTTGTTTCAGGCGTTGCAAAAGCTTGAAAAATTTTTAAAAGATCCTGTTGAGCTTGACTAGATAAGTATGCATCTGGTTCATCCATCAGGAGGATTTCAGGTCTATCATCTATAGGTTCATGGGAGCAGTATTGAACATAATAGCTTAAGAAATATTTAAGTCCACTACTACGTTCAGTAAAAGAATATTCTGTTTCAGTTTTGTCTCGGATTGTAAAGACAAGGTCAAATTCTCTAGGTGAAACAATAAGACGAAAATCTTTGTCCTGTACCCACCAGTGAGGAAAGTTAAGACTTGAAGAAAGGTGTTCGTTTATTTTTTGAATGATTCCATTTGCGTGTCCTTCTTTACCATTTTTTAGCGCATTGTATAAATCTAATAAAGCATCAGGGTCAATATTCGATACTTTTAAAATAAGTTTTCTTGCCAGCTCTAATTCTTTCTGGCTTTTTTCCCTTTCTTGACGTTCTGCTGGTGTTTCTGGAGCAGAAAAAAATTCTGCCATAGTAGATGCTATGGCTTCAGCTCCGCTTGCTATCAATTGAGGTGTCGCCAAGTGAGGTTTTAGACGAAATAAACTCTCGAATGCTTTGGCACGTTTTTGTCGCCCCAAGGACTCTATTATGCCTTCCCCGGTTGTTGACAAATCCCCAGCAAGATCACGTATGGGTACACTGTCTGGTAGGCCTATATCAGCATCGATATTGATCACCCGTGGCAACAGTTCGTTAAAATTGCTTGCTAACTCACTTGAAATAACATGTTCAGCATAGCCATTATCATGGGGTAAATAAATTATTAATGGATGACGGTTTGTGCGAAACATCAAAAACCGGTCAATTGTAGTTGGTTGAGAGATTCCACAAGCGCGTAAAACATGAGCAATGTCATCCTCAGTTAAATCAACCCATTCAAAGCCAAACTCAGGTAATTTTAACTTACCTTTCTCTACAGTAAAAAATCGTGAATAACGGCAGAAATCTTCACGATTAATATCTTTACCTGATATTCCTTTTTTAATTGCCGATAATAAGTGGCTTTTCCCAGATTCATTAGCACCAACAATTGTTGTTACTTTTCCGTCAATAGGTATTCGGACGTGAGGATACCAAAGACCATCAATCATTTCCCAAGGATTTCTCTGAGCATTTTTATGGTATTTTCTTAGGTAATCAAAATTGAAAGATTTGTAAAATCTGATAAAAACGGTTTTTAAATTCATATCACCTCAAAAACTGGATTAATATTTGTTAAGTATTCTCTTGCTATGGCGGCAAAGTCTATTTCTAGCCAGATAAAAAGTCAATTTAATCTGAATAACTAAGAAGCCTGTTCACGTTTTTTAAAAGTAATTCTATTGGTGTATATTTATGTTAGATAATTATATGAGGAATTGACCTTTATATGCAGTGATTATAATCATAATTTATAGATTATTCCCATTCCGCACGTAAAAAACCGTCGTCACATTCGCTGCTGCGCCGACGGTTTTATAACAGCCTAAACCGACTTCTACATCAGCCGCGCTTGTGACTTGAGTGCCTGCCGGTTCGACTTCTATCCAATCGCTTTCACTACTCGGAATTTGGGATGCGCCATTATTCGAGTAATAGGTGTGAAAGACCGCGCCGGTTCGCTTAATCCTCACAAAGTTTTTTGCCGTCGTATCGATAGACTCATCCTGTTGACCTGCTGATGCGCCGTACTGGTCGAGCCTCACGTTATCCGAGCCGCCTGCATATCCCTTATTGCCGATGTAAACGCCATTCACCGATGCAGCGATGCGCGCGCCGAGATAACCGAAATGCAACTGCGCTCCGGTGAGCGTATTGCTCACGCTGATTCGCGCGAACACATCAAAATCACCGCTCAGGGTTTGATAGACAAACAGCCCGTTCGATGCCAACTGCACCGCAGGGCTTGGCGCAGTGAACTCCACCGAACCGGGACTACTGGTTTCACTGATTGCGCCGCCGTTCAAACGTTGCGACCAGAACGGCTCGAAAAACAGATTATCGAATTCATCGGGAATGAATCGCGGAATCTGTTGCAGGAGGGCTTGCAATGTCGCAGCTTCGGCAATCACCTGTTGCACATTGAAGCGTTGCCCGCGAGCCGCATAATAGAGCGTATCGCCTACCTTGATATCGGCGTCATTCCTTGCGCGCATCTCGGCGCTGATGCCGACTTCCGCGCCGCTTGTGATAATCGCTTTGCGAGTCCCCGCTTTCAACACCTGCAACCACGCCGGATCAATCGTCACATCAGCCACTCCGTACCGCTGCCTTGCAAGCGTCTGCCCGGAGAGTTTCAAACAGAGCAGCACCTTGGTAATTTGCTGATAGATGACTTCGTAAACAAAAAAGCGTTCGCCGGTGGTCTCGTTATAAATTATGTCGCCTTCAATCGTATCGGCGCTTCGCCTTGTCCTGATCGCCATGCGTTGAAAGCCGAGCACATCTTCAGCAAACCCCGACGAGTGCGGATAGAACCAGGTTGCGTCTAAAGTGATCGTTGCTGCCGAGGGACGTTCGCGTTTAATCACATCGGGAAAGATTTCAATGCAGGAAAACAGAAAGTTCGTGTCATCGTAGCCCACATCATAAACAAACAGTTTAACCATCGTGCCGGTCTCGCGCAGGCAATCGCCGATTTTTACATCAAGGCTCTGCTCGACGCGCACATAAACAATCATTCCGAGTTCAACCGCCGAAGCCGATTTCGGCGCGGTCGAAGGTTGCGTATCCAACCACGCCGGGTCAATCACAACGTCCCCGACACCAACGCGAATGCGGGTAAATGAGGTGCGTTTCTCTTTCAGTTTGTAGCTCATAGAAAAATACCGACTCCGCAGACTCACGAAGCCGGTGTGGATGGATTCACAAATCAAGCAGGGCTAAGTTTGCCTGCCTCTTGCGGTATGGATACAAGAGGCAGGCTTGCGACGTGACGCAGCCCATTAGTCACGCCAGCACTCGTTAGGTGATGCGCTTCACCTGATCCGTATCGGCTACCACGCCGGCATAACGACCAAAGCCAGCAATCGCCTCCGAATAACTGTAAATGTCGAAGTCGCCAAACAACGTCAAATCCATACGAATGCCGCCTCGCAGTTTACGTTTCGGCAAAATCACATATGGCCCATCATTCGCGCCCACATAAACCGACTGCACCGGTCGGAAGCGATAGGCGAGTTTCTGCTTGCCCGCAAGCGTCGCCATCGCAACATCCGATTGCGTCGCCAGCGCCGCAAACACATCACCGGCTTTTTCGGCAGGGAAGAGGATGATGAATTCCGTTGAAGGTCCTACCGAATAGCCTTTATTCTTCACGGCTCGCAAAATCGTCGCCGCCGCTTTATTCAGCTTGGTGATGAGGTCAGCCCCGGTGTTGAAATTGATGGCGTTTGAAAGCGCGGTGATCAGCGAATAGAAATTCGCCGCCTGCTGATCGTAATAGAAAGCCCGAAAGGCAGTGATCAAATCGCCAATCGTCAGATAGTCCTGGTCATCCCAGAACACCCGGTCAATGCCGAGTCCGCCGCCATACATATCATAAGGGGTTGACGTGCTCTCACCGCTTACCTTTTCGAGTTCGACGCGCTGACCGGGCGCTTTCTTTCTGAACTGCAATCCGAAGTTCACATCCAGCGTTTTGAAATCCGACCGGTTGGGCATGTGCTCGGATTTAGCAACGTCGTGAATGTCGAAAATCAACTGCCAGCCATTATCCACTTCGCCGGGAATGACTAAGAATCTTTCGATGAACTGCGCAAGGAATGAGCCTGCCGGAAAATCGCCGCTCACCGTCATCTCTCTGACCTGCGCGGGGTAACGTCTGACCATCTCACCCGGCGCGCGCAAAAATTCCTGAATCGCGGCAATCGCTTTCAGGCGTTCAAGCGGGTTGCCGTTTCGCCATCCGTGCAGGCAACGCTCCATATCGAAAGTTGCCGAGTTCGCCTGTCGAGTAGTGGCTTGCTGGAATTCCTGAATGCGCGCCGCGCCTAAACTCCGTATTGCCCGCTGGGCGCTGTCGAGAATCGGGCGACCGATGTTTTGCTGAGTTTGAAAATTCATTGCTTCATTTCTCCTGTGGTGGGCTGCTTTGAAAAATCGAATGTGCCGTTTCGCTTAATAGCCGATTGCGACCCAGGACACCGTCTCTGTGTTGTTTGTCGAAGCAATCAGCGTCGGGTCTGAACCGTCAGTCTTCCATGCAAAAATCTCAAGATTGCCGCCGCTAAACGTCACCGTTACTTGTACCGGGTCATCGCCAGGTGATGAGTTCTTTAGAATTGAGGCAGTCGCCCCAAAGATGGTTGTCAGTCCGGTTACAACCGATACTGGATTCGCGCCATCCAGTAGAACGGTTCCGCCCAAAACCTGCGGTTGTGAATCCTGATTGAACTCTATCAGCAACGAGTCGCCCACCGAAACGCCGCCGCTCAAATCATTCGCTTCAAGGCAGATTCCAATACACAGCCCTTTCATCAGATTTGATACTTTCACTCCATCCCAATAAATGCGCTGTCCCTGAGAGAAGTTCACAGCATCAAGAATCGGTGCACCAGCAACTTCCGTGATGCGCACCATCGGTGCCGCATACACAAACACCGAGTCTTGACCTTCTGCATAAGTGTCAAATGCAAAAACCGCAAGCTTATTGAAAGTTCTCAATTGCCCCCTGGTTACGGCTGTACCATACGCCGGCACCATAAACGTCTTTGTGAGTTCCGACGCGCTTTTCACTTCCAGTTGATCAGCCATTGTACTTCACCTCCTTAGGTAAAAATTCATTGAACTCCGGGCTGCTCAAATCCAGCGTCTCGCTTGTCGCTTGCGGTGGCTTTTCAGGTGGCGCAGCCGGTGGTAAAAGCGTACTCGCTGTTGCGGGTGGTGTTGCGGGTGGCGTAGCTGTTGGTTGCGTGACCGTCGGCGCGGGTGGTGGCGCGATGCCTAAATCCGCAGCCGTGATGCCGGCATCCTTGATTGCCTGCACAAGCTGTTCTTTCGTCAGTTGCGACGTTGCAGGCGGGGGTGCTGGTGGCGTTGCAGGCGGCGTTGCAGGCGGTGGATCATCGCCACCGGACGCGCCACCATCGGGCATAAACTCGGTAATCAGCGCGACTCTTGCTCCCGCAAATCCCGGCGTCTGCTTGCGCGAATCTCCGAGCACAACCGCTGTCGCGTTCAAAACATCCTCGACAAAATGCCGACCACCTTCTTCGACGATTTCAACTTCGGCTTCGACCGAGCACACATCGCGTTCGCCGCTTCGTATCAATTCCCGAATCTCGCCTTCGTAGATGTAGCCCACCGCTTTAGAAGTCATCAGTCCGCTTTCTTCGGTTGTTCGCGAATGCACCACTTCACCGCAAGGCGTTCGCGCGTCCTGATTGCCGTGATAAACCAGTCCACCATCGAAAATCTGCGCAGAGTTTCTACCTGAAGGATTCAATAACTCCGAGAGTCTGCGAATCACCCGCTTGCCCCATTCTTTAGCCTTCGCGCCAAGCCCGACAATCTCACCGCGACTCACGCCTTCGTGTCCGACGGTCATTTCAACGAACATCGGCGTCGCGTCTATCGCTTGAATCGCCGCAAGCCTCACGGGTCCTATGAGCGCGCTCACTGCATTGCTCTGGAGTTCCTGAATGTTTGCTCTTACTGCTACGGTCTGTCTCATCGTCACCTCATTACTTGATTCGTTGGCGCGCACACTCGCCGCCAACAAAATCACCGCAATTAAAATCAAAGAAAATTTTTTCATCTTCGCCTCGTATTGTGGGCTGCTTGATAAAAATTGTAGAAACCAACCCCTGAACGAATCCCGCCAATGACCACCTTCAAACGATTCAAAAACTGACGCGCGCGTGGAAACTTCCATTCAACAATTTTGAATGCTCCCCACATCGCAACCGTCACCGTCAGGTTGCGCTTCACGTCAAACTTTCCCTTGGCGTCTTTGTATAACGGGTTGGACTCCACGCACCCCTTGCACATCCCACTACTCACCATGTCCAACCCGCTCCCCACAAAATAGACTGCATCGGCTGGCGTAAATTGAAACTTCTCAGCGCGCTTGCGGCTCGCCTGTTGAGCTGTACAAGTCGCCGTTATCAAAAATAAAAATAAGAGCGTGAATAACAGTTTTAATTCAGTGCTTCGTTTCATTGTGCCTCTTTATGGATAGACGCGGATTTCAACGGGCGTATTGAAAAGCGTATCGTCGATACTATCCGCGCCAGCATTAATGACCTCAACAATCACTGTGTTGAGGTCTAACCACAATGCGAGGTAAAAATTTGAGGCTTCGCTGTTGTTTTGGGTAAACAGCACGGTTTTATTCTGCGGGAAGGCATTGTTGAGCGTGCCTTTATAAACACCTGCTCCGAACCGACTCCAAACGATTTCACCGAGCGTGTTTTCCAGCACCGTAACCACCGGCGCATTCGTCCCTGTCTGCGTGAGTAGCGCGACATACTTTTTCACTTCGCTCACCTCCGAAGTCTTCAAGGTTCCGGTTTCTTCATCGTAGACCCGGTTTAAAATCTGCTCTGCGCTTAAAAATTCTGTGCTCATTGAATCACCTCACTCTCGCCATTCGCCGGGCGCGTTATGTCATCGGCTTTAGCTCGACCAAGCGCGCGCGGCGTTCCGCCTCTGAGTTTGGTTTCCGCTATCACCTTGGCGGCTTCGGTCTTCTCATCAATCGAAGGAACTTTAGAAAGGAAGGTTTCAAGCGTGATTGCGCCATCCAGATAAAGCGGGAACCAGAGTTCAATGATGCGCTTGTACGCTTCTTCGCTCACCACCTCAATATCAACGCGAGCGCCCACCATCGAAAGCCCACCGCTCGTGACCTGATTAAACATCGCCATCGCCCGACCAACTAAATCCGTGAAGCCTTGCGACCATTCAGCTTGCTCGATTTCGCTCACGTTGATAAACATCGCCTTGATGTCATCGGCAACCGCGCGATTGTTGAGCAGATCCGCGAACCCGAAATAATGAACCGGCACGCCCGTATGTCCGGCGATAATTTTTGCATTACAGCTAATCTCTTCGAGCATCGAGGTATAAGGTCCATAACCCAACTGCAACACCTGCCCATCGCCAGCCCCTGCAAGCGGATCGCCCCATTTCCAGTTGATTTCCTTGAGTTGCGCCTGAAACGCTTCTGCGGTGTTTGAATCGTCAAACTTCCAGTAAGAGGTAGGCTTCGAGAACTTGTCGTTGATGCTGCGCCACGAACCGAGCGCCACGTCCAGATTCTCTATTTGATTGAGTATTCCGGCGAGCAATGGCGTTCCCTCGTAGCTGTTCAAGCGCGTGTCAAACTTGAAGAAAGCAAACTGCTCTTGCCTTAACTTCTGCTCACGGTGTCCGACCTGATAATCAACGCTCAAAATGTTGCTATAGTCGAACGGGTCGGAATTAACGTCATAAGAAGTGTCGAGCCACGACAGGAAACGAACGCGGGGAATGTTATCCGTTGAAGGCAACAGCGCCAGCAGAATTTGCCCTTCAAAGCACCGTTCACGCGCCAGGTGTTGCAAGTAGCCAAGCCCAAGGCGATTAACTTCAAAGAATTTTTTGACAAACTCTTTTTCGGCTTCGCCACCAACAAAATTCAACCCACGCCCAACCGTAAACGCCGAGCGCGTGTTGATAATGTTCTTGACCAGTTGATTGCCGAGCACTGCTTGCCCGCGATATTTGCGAATGGTTTCGGCGGCCTGTGAAGCCCGCGAAAGGTATTTGTTGGCGTTGGAGTTTCCTCTGAACTGCTCAAGTTCCAGCAAAACCGAGCCGAGCGATTGAATACCGAACTCGCGCACCCGTTCACGCCGACGCTTGAAGGTGATTTCAAACCTGCCTAACTTCATTAGCCAGATTTATACAACAGATAAGTTTTATAAGTAAACTTAATTATGTGTATGTATAAATAAACTTAAAAATGACGAGGTAAGGCAATCGCAAAACTCTGCGAGATTGACGGAAAGCGATACTCTACCGGATAACCAAGCGCCGCGCCGGGATGCGTGAGAGGTCCTTTATAACTCGAAGTCATCATCACTTCCCAGGTGCATTGTTCGAGGTCTTTGATTAACAACTTGCAACGCGGGTCAACATACAGATGCCGCTCGCCAAGCGCATTCAAAATGCGACCATTCACCGAATTGATTCTATTTTTGATTGGCGGATTGGCAGCGCGACACACGACCTTGAAACCGGCATCTTTCAAAATCTGATGGTCACTGGTGCCGGTCGTCGAGCGATGCCCGCCCGCAGCATCCGGGTGAATCACCACGCCTTTCGTTCCAAACTGCCGTTCAATCTCTTTGGTAAGCTGCGGCGTGTTGCCGCCTTTGATGTAAATCTCATCAATCACGAAAACATCATCACCGATAATCTGCATCACCTCTGCATGCATTCCCGGCTCGACGTTGAAATCAACTCCGATGATCAGCGTTTCATTTTCGACGATGGATTGCGCCTTCACATTTTCAGCACGAGAGAAAAACGGATAGCATTGACCGGAATAAACATTGATGACCTTGCCTTCGATTTGCTGCATCGCCATATCCGGCGACATTTTCTTGAGTAAGCTCGGCACATAATCCGTCGGCAGCGTGTAATTATCCAACGTGTTCGCCGTGACCACTCTTACTTCCGGGTCTTCTTCAATTACGCCAAACCAGTTCATCCCCGAAGGCGAACTTGTAAGCCACCCTTCTAACCTATCAACCCGATTATCCCTGTGCCGCTCACAGATCGTGCGATAAGCTTCTTCGTCCATGTCTTTGGCTTCATCCAGCCAGAACCACCCGCACTTGAAACCATCCCAAGTCTTATAACCTTTGTTCTCTGCGGCTCGACACAAGACTTCGACCTTGCCCCAGAGATAAAGCACCTTTTTCTTTGCAGCAGATTCAGGATTATCGGGACGAATCGGCACCTTGTAAGCCTCGCAAACTTCATAAAGCCCTGTGAGTGTAGACTGCCAGAGTTGCGGATAAGTGTTCGCGCCGATGAATCCTCGCACGTTCGGATTCCTTGCCGCTTTTTCAATGGCGTAATGGGAACCGATCCACGACTTGCCCGCGCCGATGCCGCCACGATACGCCACATATTTACATTCCTTGTTGTCGAACAGTGAAAGGAACTTAACCTGCCCCGGTATTTCTTTCTTGCCCGGAGGAAACAACAACGAACGAATTTCTTCGCCGCTCGGAATGATGACAGCCTGATTTCTTTTCTCACGATTAGCCCATCGTATTCGAGACATTGATTTCTCCCTGTTGATGGGCTGCTTTACAGAAATCTTTCAATAATGAATCTCAAAAATCAATTCACATTTTGCTTGATTAAATAAACAGGCTTTTATAAGATGCCGCCGCTTCAACGAAAAGCCATCAATAATTATTACTGAAATAATTAACTCGAAATAACTGGAGTAACAATGCGGAAGATAATTGTTTTGATTTCTTTTCTATTTGTTTATCAGGTAAATGTATTTGCTCAATCCCCACTTGGTAAATGGGAGGGGGCAATTAATACCATTGCTCCGAACGGAGCTCCCGTAACTCTGCCTTTTCAAATATTAATTGCGGAGGACAGCACTGGTCTCAAAGGATACTTTGTGTCTTCCGCTCAAAATTTTGTCAGTGAATTTAAGACGGTTGTTCGTTCAGGGGCAAACTTAAGCGTAGAAGTGGATGTCCCTAACAACTTTCCGGTTATTATAACTGGAACATTTAATGATTCTGTTTGGAATGCCCAACTAAGACAAGGCCAAGCAGTCTTTCCAGTGACAATTACCCGAAAATCTGAAATTGAACTTAAAACTTTGAAAATAGCGCCTTCATATCAAAGTCAACAAATGTGGTGTTGGATAACTGTTGGCGAAATGATTTTTAGACACACAGGTGTATTAAGCGATGCAGATCCGCCCGGTCACGGAACTCAATGCCGGATTATACGCACGATTTTTCAAGGTAGTCAGAACTTTATTTGCAGTCTTAACTGTAATCAATGTGGTTCGCTCGGTGCAGGGAGTTCCAGAGAGTTAGCAGGAATGTTAGCGGATTTCCCACGCCGAATATCAACGAGTGGCAAACGGGTGCCAAGAATATTTTCATCAATTGCTCCGCCACTTTCATTTGCCGAACTGAAAAGCGAGATTGAACGCGGTTATCCAGTTATAGCAGGTATCAGCCCCGGACAGCAGTTCTCATTTGAACGGCAGATGAACCCATTTCTTCCCCCTATGCATGCAGCACTCATTGTTGGCATCTTAAGAACCGATAAGGGTATCTGGTACTTAGTAAATGATCCTTATCCATTTCCTATCGGCCCTCAGAATCCATATTTGGCAAATGGGGCAATACCGCTAATCACTTCAATTGCTGGCGCGCCAAAATCCTCTGCATATTTTATTGCAGAGGACAAATATAAAAATGGAATGACTTGGTCAGAATCGATATTGATTCGGGTGGAGAAATAGTCTCATCGAAAAATTAGAACTTTCTCGCTTGATGTTTTTGGAGGCTTTATGAATTTTCGGAAAATTTTACAATTGGTGTTGTTATTCGCCTTGTCTTTGATACCTGTTTCTGTATTTGCACAAACTGATGCACACAGCTTTGCTGAAGGGCGAGTTGCATTGGATAAATATAAAGATTGCCCAGCGGCTTTAAAAGCCTTTGAAAAAGTTTCCGAAAAAGGACGTAACGCCCTCTGGATTCATTACATCGCCAGAACCTATGAATGCTTGAAAAACTATGACAAGGCTTTAGTTTATTATGAGCAGTATGAAAAATTTTATCCGGGAAGGACTGAGATAATCGATAAAATTGCAGAGTTACGCTATCTGGCGAACAAGAACAAAGAAGAATCAGAGCGGAAAAGACTAGAAACTGAGAGGGCAAAAGAGGCTGAAAGACTTGAGTCGGAGAAAAAGGCAAGCGAAGCCGCGAAATTAAAAAAAATGAAAACAGATTTATCAGGAACTTGGGTGAGAAGTGGTAATGACAAAATAAGAATAAATCAAATCGCTTCCTATGTTGACGCCACCTATGCTGAGGTTTCTCTTGCTAGTCAAGATAAATTTGGCACCAGTGTTGGAGATTTATTATTTGAAGACGCTCAATTTAAAGATGGAGTTCTGGAAGGATATTGCTACATGAGATATGAAGAAGATGTCCGTGAGAATTGCGATGTTGATAGATACGCGAAGGTTAGAATGAGATTGAGGATATCCGATGATGGCAAAACGCTGTCAGGGAAGCGTGATGGAAAAATAATTGAATACAGCGCAGGTGCAGATCAATGTAGAGAAGATTATCTTGTTGAAGGAACGTTTGTTTTAACTCGTTATATCAAGTGATTGATAATAAGAGAAGAAAAATGATTACCAGTAAAATATATATTTTACTCATTTTAATTTTATTCCTTTGTCCCACAATATATTCATACCGACAAACCAATTCACAAGATATTAGCAAGCTCAAAAAAGTATGTGAAATAAACAAAAATGTCCAAGTCGAGGCGCAGGAGATTTTAAGGGGGCGTTACCCTAATGCAGAAGCGTTAAATGTTTCAGCTACCTGTAAAGAACAAGCAAGAAAACAAATAAAGGATTGGATTGATGAAGATATTAGAAATTGGCAATCGATTGCTAATCGCGCTTGTTCTTATGAACTTGGTTGGGTCGAGAAAAAGCCGAATACCTGTCAAGCTGGTGGCCCGCCTCCTATATGCCCTGTTGATCATTGGGAGAGGAAACCCCAAGAAGCAAAACAACGGATGATTGACGACAAAGCGAAAATTCGAGGCGAAAGAGAGAAATACATGTTGTCGCAAGCTTGTGGCTGCCTAAAAAATGAAATGGTGGTAAGCAGACAAAAAACGCTTCAGGAGTCGAATTCAATTTCTCAAGTTTATAATCCTTACACTTTTGATTGTAAGACGTGGAGCTGTCCACCGGGTATGGAGTGCAAAAACAATACTTGTGTACCTGTAACCGGTTATAGCGAAACGGCTCAAACGATTGGCGAATTGAAAGATCAAACCAAAAGTATCATTACAGATGAAGTGCTATCATCAATGGCTATGAAAGCAATCGAAAAAGTCAGTAAATCTTTAGCGGACGCTTTAAAGTCGAAGTCGTTTAAAATAATAGGCGGAGCCGTAAGCATTTTCGGAGGAATCTTTGAGACTACCACTATGTCTAAATGGACTGATGGTTATAACCGAGGTTCGGAACAAATCGGCACTAATTTAACGCATATTCGTTCATTATATGGAGAATTAAACAATTACAGGTTGGGTTTACCTTCCCGAGCCCCAAAACAAATTGAAAATGATATTTTGAAAGCCAAAATAGTTTTGAGAGAAAATTTAGATTATTTGAATACCTTCTATTCAGGAGTGATTAGGGAAAGAGAAATTGGGAAATATGAATGTCAGAACGTATTTGAATATCAGCATCAGTTAGTTAATGAAGCGGTTAATAATCTAATTTCCCTTCCTAATGGGTTCCTTTCTCTTTCTAAAAATAAGCAGCTAAAGGATTAAAATATCAACTACAAAATTAATCACCTTCAACTTTGGATTTTTTGTCGGGTTTTTCTGTTTGAAGGTATTCTAAAATTTGTAGACGCATCTCATGATCTTGAAGTTTCTGTTCAATTCTTGAGGTCTTTTCATCAATCGCATCAAGCTTAGATTTGATCGGATGCAAATCTATTTTCACAAAATTGATGATTTGAGTGATAACCGAAATCACCGCGAGAGCAACAGCCGCCCAGGTTGCTCGTCGCGGTTTTTGCATTGCTTGTTTGGTTCGTTGTGTCCAAATCATGTTTTTGCTCCTTCAATCAAACACTCTCAAAGTGTGGATAGTCCTTAAACGATTTCCAATCGCCGCCCCAACTGAGTCCGTTTCGCTTTGCAATCACCGAAAATAATTTGAATAAATCAACCGTCCAGTGAACGCGACCCGCGCCGTCCTTAAAAGCAATATCAAAAGCCGGACTCGGATATTTGGTGTGATTCGATTGACCGGCTTTCGCATTGGTAACAACTTTGCCCGGCTTCGTTCTCCCTTGAGCATAAAGCGCGTTCTGCTCTTCCGGGCTTCGATAGGTGCAACTCAAAAACGGCTGTGGCGAGTTCGGATACTTCTCTCGAAATTCAACCGCCGAACTCACCCAGGCCTCACGCGCTTTAATCGTCAAATCTATCTCGCTTCTGCTTGCCATCTTTCACCTCTTAAATCGCGAACTTTGAATCTTCGGCTGATTTCAAGGCGATTCGCGCCACTCGCACCCGCCGACCACCACAGTTCGCACTTTCACAAACGCTTTTATTCGCTCATTTAAACCCTGTTCAACGCACACTTCGCATTTTCACATTCTGCGAACTTCACTCTTTTACTCCACCTCACCCGGTCGCGCTCGTGCTCGAAATCGCGAACTCAGAGGTTCACCCTCAAGCGAGCCTTGCGCTCTCCACTCGCACCAGGCTTTGAAACAAAACCCTCGCTGAAATTTTCTAAAAATATTTTCCGTTGAAAATCTTGCGCGTTTTTCACCAGAAATTTTCCGCGTGTGAATTTCAAAAATCTTTTCCGCCATTAATCACAATTGCTTTAGCTCTATTTCCAGCGCCGACAGCCGCCGATCAATCAACTGTGAGCAATGCTCGCAATCTTTCACCGCTTCCCAGATGTCACCGATGACCGCGTCTTTTAACGCTTCGCGTTGTTTCGCCTTGCCGCGTTCGTCGAGTTCCGCATCCGTTCGCCTGAACTTGTCGAGCGTTTCAATCAACTGCGCGAGTCGCTGGACGCCAATCGCTTCGGCCCACAACGTCGCTTTGCAAAACGCCAGGTCTAAGAGCGTTTGCAACTTTTCAGTGAGCGTGTGTCGCTGCGCGTCTTCATAGGCATCAAGAAATTTCCGGCGTTCCTCTGCATCACTGGCTTTAGGCAAAACGAGACTGCCGCGCCGCGACGTGTTGCCCGGTTGACCGCCGGGCTTACGCGGGTTCTTGCGACCGCCGCCTTTGTCACCACCCCAGGGACTCGCCATCAATCACACCTCACCAATGACCACGAGCCGCGTCACCACTTCGCATTCACAAAAGGGATGCGCTGGTGGCGTGTAGCCGATTTCTTCAATCGGCTGACCATCGTTTTCATCGCAAATGCCGGTGGTACAGCCACGCCCTCTATCGCCTTCGTAAGTTTTCCACACTTCTTTGAATTCAAGTTGTACTGCCATTGTCCACCTCACCGCTTGCCCAATCGTTCGACCGCCGCGACCGCTTCGCCTTCGTTCTCTTCGACATATGCATGCAGGCTTTCGAGATTGGCATGACGACTTAACGAGCGCACCACGCGAATATCGGTTTTATCGTCGAGCAGCCGGTTGATGAAATGTTTCCTCAAGCTGTGTGGCGTGACTTTCTTCGTAAGTCCAGCATCACGCTTAAGCCGCTTGATGATTTTTTGAATCGCCCTCGAGGTGATGTGCTTGTCATCGTAGCCCGGAAACAACCACTCGCCTTGATACCACGTTCTCAACCACACCACATAAATCTCAAGCATCGCTTTGACGCGCTCATTGAGTGGCAGTTTGCCGCCGCGCTTTCGTTTGGTGTGCTCGGCTTCCAGATGCAAGAAGTCCAGCGCCTTCGATGCAACGACCACTTGCGGCACTTTAAGCGTTGCGATTTCAGAAACCCGAAGACCCGTAGCGGCAAACAATTCAATCAAGGTTTTATCCCTGATGCCGAGATTGCCGCCACAGGCTTCGGTTAGCGCATTGAGTTCTTTGATTGAAAGCGAATCGGAACCGCGCATCTTACGCCTCCGGAACTTGAGCTAAAAACTGCTCCGTTGCCTCGTGCAGCTTCTCAACCGTCGAGCGGAGTTTCTTTGCTTTTTCAGAGCGTGGATTCTTCACCGTTGATGCAAGAAGCGAAATTAAAGTTGAAATCAAAATCGAAGTCATCGCTTAGTCTCACTTTCTGTTGTAGTTTGCGCCTGCAAAATCGCACAGATTGGCAAATAAACAAATGTTATCCGTCCGATTCGTCTTATTCGTCTAAGTTGACTACCCGTAGCAGGCTGAAAATTCGCTTTTCGATGGCATAATTCACCAAGCCCACGCGGAGGTTGTATGAATGAGCGAGTCACGATTACCGATGCGCTTGCCTACATCAAAGAAAAGAGCGGGCACGATTTTGAACGCCGAACGTTTACCCGCTGGCTTGAGCAGGGCAGTGTATCTATTGATGGAATAGATATTAAAATCAATGCAAAGTTGATTGAAGGTAAATGGAAAATTGGCAGGGATTCGCTGGAAAATTTAATCAAAGAGTTGAATGCTTGATTGACTGTGCAATGACAAACCGACTGTGTTACTATCCGGTTCGCCAGGCGCAAGTGCTTTGGCAAAATCTAAAATGTGAATTTCCCCTCTCACCTTTTGCATTCTGCTAGGGATCGCTCTATCCCCACTTGCGCCGACCCTTTTCGAGTGTTCAAGATGAGTTTTAAAATTCTCAAGATAACTTTTCACCAGATTTCTATCCTTCAAAATCAAAACATTCTCCGCATTCCGTTTTGCTGAATCAGTGAAATTCATTGAGCCGGTTATCACTGTGCCTTCATCAATGACGATAATTTTCGAGTGCGCGCTTTTATGTTGAGAGTCCGAATAAACCGAAAGCAAACCACTGAGTTTCATCGCATCACTGCCGCGTTCATTGATTCTATTTGCGTCTACAATAACCGAAACCTTGACGCCGCGCTCCTGAAGTCGAATGAGCAGATTCGCCAGCGCATCGCTCGTTAAGCTGTAGGCTTGAAGACGCACCGAGATTTTAGCTTTAGACACTTCTTCAATGATTTGATTGAAACACGCTTCTTGTGGATTAAAACAAACGGAGGGTTGCGAATTCGACTGTTGAAAAAGAAAGAGAATCAATAGCAACTTCATCGAATCGGATTTGTAGCAAAGTTTTTTTCAGGGTTCAAGAGCAGTGTTCCGTCGAGCCGGAATAATCGAAATGTGAAACCTCGATAATTGGCGACCAGCAAGCCAGTCACAATGAAACAATCTTTCGATAGCGATGCCGCGACGCATCGAGCATCGCAGCATCTCTCACGCTTCGCTACAAATGAATATCCCTTTTTGATGCGCGGCGTCGCGAACACTCGCCGCGCGATTCGTGCGCGTGTGCGAACGCCAGAACAGCTATTATCCACTCACTCGCTCGTTGCCAACCGCGCTTGCGCGGTGCTTCACTGCGTTACGCCCCTTCGGGTGACAACCTCGCTTCGTTCGTCGGACTCGCTGTTCATTGGCTTTCTGCACACCGCGTGCCACAACTCGCGCCTTAAACATTTCTTTACTAATCCGTCAACTCAATCAAAATAATTCATTATGTGTAAATATGTATAATAATGTATAATTAAACACATTAAATCCGAGGGGCGCGACTCAGCAACGCGTGCGGTGTTTAGACACCGGAAAGGACAAACCAAAATGTTTAATGACCGAATTTCACGCGCTTGGGAAATTATCAAAATTAACGACGCCTGGTATGTGAAACACCTCGACAAATTCATTGTCAATTCACAATCAGACGCCACGAAAACTTACGAAGTCTATGGCTTGTATTGCGAATGCCCTGACGCCTTGCATGGCAACATTTGCAAACACATTTTAGCGACGACCGGCAAACTCGTAACGCTTGCCTGCATTTCATTCCGTGAGGCTTCCACCGAATCGCAGCTCTACCAGCTCGCCAACGACTTCGCCCCTAAATTTGCCGACGTGCCGAATGCGCTTGTCTCGATTGCGCGAAACGAATTCAAACGACAACGCGAAATTTTCAGACTTGCCGAAAATGCCCAACGCATCGCCTCGGAGGTGGCCGCCTGATGCGTCGCCCCGATGTGGTCGCCTTCGCTTTGGCTGTGCTGGACGCCTTGCGCGCCGGCACAGCCGCAATCTTGCGAGCCAACGACCGCGCCGCCTGGTTGATGTTTCGGCGCTGGTGGTGGTCGTTTCGTTCGACTTCGATTTACTGGCGGCTCAGGTGGTCGCTCAAACGCTGCAAATTTTAGGAGGAAAAAATGAAAAGAAGACCAACAGAAGAACAGAAAGCCCGCGCTGCCGAACGGCGAGAAAGTTTCAAACAAATTGTTGAGTTTGTTGCGAGACTTTCGGAAACCGAGCGACTGGAAATCGTCAACCGGCTTGGGTGCGTTACCACCTGTGAAGGTCACGCCCTATCAGTTTTCAATACTTGCCTGATATTGAATCAGAACCCAACAGCCTCACTCGTAGGCGGGTTTCAGCAATGGCGAAGACTTGGGCGAACCGTCCGAAAAGGTGAGCAGGGGTTAATGATTTGGATTCCCAAAGGAACCAACGACGAGCCGACCGGCGACGATGTGAACCGAGAGAAACCAAATTTTTTAATGGGCTATGTTTTCGATGTAGCGCAGACCGAACCTGCCACCGAACAACAAGCAGCTTAACCAAAACCGGGCGCGTTGTGCGCGCCCATAACTTCACAAGGAGATACAACAATGAAAAAGCACCATGAATTTTATGCTGAGGAAATCAGCGCGACGAACTGGACTGCAAAACAAATCGCGCAAGGCGAAGGCGATTTCACCGAAGAGATACAGCAACACGCTCAATATCTCATCAATTCTGATGAAAAAATTCGCGCTTCATTCTATTTCGTAAAGCAATACAGCAGCAGCGATGCAGAAGAATTTGGCGCACCTTATGAAGGCGCGACGCTTTGGGCGCTCGACAACTCGACCGTAACAGTTCGACGCTCAAACCTTCAAAACTAATCAACCCACAAGTGACCGGGCGACTTGAAAACCCGGTCACTCATAATCACAAGGAGAACACACAACCATGAAAGAACTGCTTGAAAACATCGAACAACACGGCAAGCGCATTGCCGAATATACCCGCTCAATCAATTACCTCAGAGATTCGCTTGCCATCATCGAAGCGAAACACCAACTGGCAATCGTCGAAGCCAAAAACGAAGAAACCGGCAAGCCGCTTTATTCAAACGACACCGCAAGAGCCGGTGCTTTGAAACTCAGGCTTGAAGATAACGAAACCTATCAAATCAAACTCTCAAACCTACGCGACCTCGAACACGAACGCGAATGCTTGAGAGCCGAGATTGAATCAATGCGAGGGCTTTTCAGATTGTCATTGCTCGACAAAGAAGAAGCTATCACCGCCGGTCGTGTGACAGCTTGAGAAGTGAAGGGCTGAGAGTTTTAAAGCCCTCAGCCCTCCACGGACAAACCAAAATGTTGAACCAAGTGTAACAGAACTACAGAAGGAGAAACAACAATGACAGCAACCGCACTCGGACAAGTTGAACGCCTTTTAGATCGCGTTACCGCGAAACCGCCGAAGCCTTTTTATCTCAAGGTCACGCCACAAACGGACGGCAGCTTTACCTTTGAGCAAATCGAATTTATGACCGTCGAGCAGGCAGCCGAACTGGCCCACGTCAACCCTCGAACCCTTTACCTCTGGATAGACAACGCCAGCGTAAACGGCTTGAAATCCTACAAAGCGCCCGGGAGCCGCAACATCCTTTTCGACATCAACGAGTTTGTGAACTGGATTAAAGGCGTGAATGAATTGGATATTCAGGAACTCTAAACTGCAACCAAACATCTTGAAGCAATCAGGCGCGAAGGGTAACATCTTCGCGCCCATTGCTTTGCGGCTTGGGAAAGGACAAACCAATGTCAGTTTACAAACGTGAGTGGAAGGATAAGCAGGGACGCGACCGTTTTTGTTGGTACTTCCACAAAACCATTGATGATGTTCGTCACCGAATCCCGATTCCAACGGCGCGCACCAAAGCCCAGGCTGAACGTGCAGCCATCAAAATCGGGGCAGATATTCATGAAGGCAAGTACGGCAAACTTCAAAAAAGCGACAACTTCAAAACCTTTACCGAGAAAGTCTATCTGCCATACTCACAAGCAACGAAGCGCTCATTTCGAGATGACCAGTTACGCAGTAAAGCGTTGATCAGATTTTTCGGTAAAAAGCGATTGAAGGATATTTCGCCTTTTGATGTTGAGTCGTACAGAATCAAACGCAAAAACACGCCAATTGTGAGCCGTCACAAAGACGAAACCAAGCGTACAACCAAACCGCGAACCCCTGCAGCGATTAACCGGGAAGTTTTTTTACTGTCGGCAATTCTCAAACTGGCAGTCGAAAAAAAACTCATCATAGAAAATCCCTGCTCAAAAGTCGCGGCTTACCCGGAACAAAATCGCGTCCGTTACCTCAAGCCTGAAGAAGAGCAAAAGCTGATGAAAGTTCTCATCGGTGAACGTGCTCACCTGCGGGATATGGTGACGCTTGCGATTCACACAGGCACACGCAGAGAATCCGAACTTTTCAAGCTTACAGCTGACAAGGTGGATTTCGTGCGCGATTGTCTGAACATCACAGAAACCAAGTCCGGCGAAGACCGTCAGGTTCCCTTGAATAACACTTCGCGGGCGCTGCTTAAACGACTGGTCGAAGAAGCAAAAATGAAGGGCTGGCAATATCTTTTTACCAACCCTAAAACGCAGACTCGTTACACGACCATTAAGACAGCCTGGGAAACTGCATGCCGACTCGCCAAAATCACAGACCTGCGGTTTCATGATTTGCGTCACACCTTCGGCACCCGAGCGACCGACGCAGGAGTTCCCCTCAAAGATGTCGCCAAAGTGATGGGGCATAAATCAACCAAGACCACAGAGAAATACGCTCACCCGACAGACGCAGGAATGCGCCGGGCAGTCGAAGCCATTGAGAAAAAATCAGCGGCGGTCACATTACGGTCACATGATTTTAGAAAGGAGAAAGCCGGATGAACCAAACTGTGCAAATAAAAGGCATTGAAAGCGGGTAGGGATGCCTGGGCATCGGACTCATAATCCTTTGGTCCGGGGTTCAAATCCCTGAGGGGCCATCAATACTTTCAACGGTTTACAAGCTTCAACTTTTCTTCTTCTGTTTGTGGCGTAGCGGCAATGCAGCGGGACTTTTCAATTGCCTCTACTGCGCGCCTCTGTTACATCTTCTGGTCGCCTTTTTGGTTCTTTTCCGTCTATAACGATCACCACAGATTGATCAAAGGATTTTATTTCGCCCTCACTTCAAATGAGATGAAGTGATGTAAGTGGGAGAATGCTGTGACACCTTTAATCCGCTTAAAATAGGTGGGACTTTTCATCGGCAGGCGCTCAACAGTTTCTCAAACGCATTAATAATCCCGACATATTTAATTTTCTATTGCCACTAAGGGCAGAGAGATGCAAATCAGATTGATGGAGGGAGAAGATGAACGCCATCGGTGTTTTAAGACTCATACTTCTAATTGTCTTTTTTAATGTCGCTCTGGTTAGTGCCCAAGAACATCACCAACATCAGCATGAACCAACAGAAAAACTCGGACGGGTGAATTTTTCCATCTCTTGTGAGCCTGGCGCACAGCAAAAATTTAATCGCGCTCTGGCGCTGCTCCATTCCTTTCAATATCCCGATGCCGAGATGACATTTGCTGAAATCACTGCCGCTGACCCTAACTGCGCGATGGCATGGTGGGGCGTGGCAATGAGTTTATATCATCCGTTGTGGCTTCCACCGACGCCTGCGGAATTGCGAAAAGGCCAGCAGGCAATCGAGCGCGCCAAAGCTGCCAATCCAAAAACCGCGCGCGAACGAGATTATATTGTGGCTCTCGACATCTTTTACAAAGACGCGGACAAACAAAATCACTGGCAGCGCGCGCGCGCTTATGCCGTGGCGATGGAAAGTGTCTATCGGCGCTATCCGCAGGACCACGAGGCTGCAATTTTCTATGCGCTTGCCCTGAACGGGACGGCGCCAGCGAGCGACAAGAATTTAACCAACCGCACCAAAGCTGCGAAGATTCTTTACCGTGTCGGATCGCACGAAACTGACCATCCGGGAATCACTCACTACTTGATTCACAGCTACGACTATCCGTCACTTGCGCACCTGGCGCTGACCGCAGCCCGACGCTATGCGAAAATAGCGCCTTCATCGGCGCATGCCCTGCATATGCCCTCGCACATTTTCACGCGGCTAGGGATGTGGTCGGACTCGATTCAATCGAATCTCGCTTCCGCTGCCGCTGCCAGACAACAACTCGACCGGGTGCAACCCGATGCAACTTCGCACGATCATCTTCACGCGATGGACTATTTGATGTATGCCTATCTGCAAGGCGCACAGGACGAGCACGCGAAACGCATTCTGGATAAAGCACTGTCTTACAGTGAATCTGATGAAGCAGTCTTTCAAGTCGCTTTTGCATGGACGGCAATTCCTGCGCGCTTTGCCCTTGAAAGGCACCGCTGGCAGGATGCCGCATCGCTAACCCTGCACCCCGGTCAATTTCCCTGGGAACGTTTCCGCTTTGCCGAAGCCAATCTCTATTTCGCGCGAGCGATAGGTGCGGCGCGCAGTGGAGACCTGGTTACGGCACAACGAGAGATTGAAAAGCTGACCACCATTCAAATGGAACTGGCTAAGATTAAAGATGGATATGACTGGGCAAAGGAGGTTCAGATTCAACTCCTCGCTGCTACCGCTTGGTTTGCACAGGCAAAAGGAAAACCTGACGAAGCAGAACGGTTGTTGCGCGCTACGGCAGAGTTAGAGGACACGACCGATAAACATCCGGTCACGCCGGGCGCGATTTTACCGGCGCGCGAGATGCTGGGCGATTTACTGCTTGAACTTAAACGACCGGCTGAAGCGCTAAAGGAATATGAAGCGGTGCTTCAGATTACACCGAACCGATTTAATAGCCTCTACGGTGCTGCCCGTGCGGCTGAAATTGCGGGCAATCGACGCAAGACACGGTTTTATTACACGAAGTTGACAAAGGGATGTAATAGGGCTACCGGGCGACAATCTGAGCTTCAAGCGGCGAAGGTATTTCTGGGAAAGCAATAACCCAGGGACACGATAACCGCAAACTGCTGGCAAATTAGAAATACCTGAATATGGTCAAGGGCAGAGTATAGGATTTTGAGTCCGTTGCTCCTGGGATGAATCTCTAAAATGCCATCAACAAACCATTCCCGCCTTTGTATAATAATTTCCGATGGCATCTAAAAAAGATAAACTCGGAAAAATCACCATTAAAAAAGAGGAGTTGCGACCGCGCGAGCGCGCCCCAATTTTACCTACTCGACAGATTGAAGACCGGCGCAAAAAAGAGGAACGTCGCGAAAAATATAAAAAAGATTTGCGGCGCGTGACCAACGACGAATAATCTACCATTCGTTAACCAGTTGACAATCTTTACGCCAACCCTTATCAACACGCCCATTTTCATTGGCGTTGACACCCGTTTGAAGGCTCAACTATCATCAGCTTTAATTCTAAAGTGCTCCTTTGATTTATCGTTTGAAATTCATGCGAGAGGAAAGTTATGAGCGCAACACTTGATGTCACCAATCGTTTGCAGGAAGCCGAAGCAGAATGGGAAGAACGCACGCTCAGTCCCACACTGAAAAAAATGCCGGAAAGTCGCGAAGTCTTTACCACCACTTCGCTCGCGCCGGTCGAACGTCTCTACACCCCCAACAGCATCGCCGACCTCGATTATGAAAAAGAGTTGGGCTTTCCGGGCGAGCCGCCTTACACGCGCGGCATTCACGCGACCGGCTATCGCGGCAAACTCTGGACGATGCGTCAATTTGCCGGTTTCGGTTCAGCGTTCGATACCAACAAACGCTTCAAATACCTGCTCGAACATGGGCAGACCGGACTTTCAACAGCTTTCGATTTACCGACCTTGATGGGCTATGATTCAGACCATCCATTCAGCGAAGGTGAAGTCGGTAAATGCGGCGTGGCGATTTCATCACTTGCCGATATGGAAGTGTTATTCGATGGCATTCCTCTCGAACAGGTCACCACTTCAATGACCATCAATGCGCCTGCATCAATGATTCTTGCAATGTTTCTCGTGGTTGCGGAAAAACAGGGCGCAGATTGGAAGAAAGTCGGCGGCACATTGCAAAACGATATTCTCAAAGAATACATCGCGCAAAAGGAGTGGATTTATCCGCCGCGTCAGGCGATGCGACTCGTGGTTGACAGTGTCGAGTTTTGCGCCAAAGAGGCGCCGCGCTTTAATCCGATTTCAATTTCCGGTTATCACATTCGCGAAGCCGGTTCGACGGCGTTGCAAGAGTTGGCATTTACGCTGCGCGACGGCATTGAATATGTCGAGTATTGCATCAATCACGGCTTGGATGTTGATGAGTTTGCGCCCAGACTATCGTTTTTCTTCAACTCGCATAATGATTTCTTTGAAGAGATTGCCAAATATCGCGCCGCGCGGCGCATCTGGTACAAGGTGATGAAAGAGCGTTTCGGCGCCAAGAGTCCGCGCTCGTGGATGCTCAGGTTCCACACCCAAACCGCAGGCGTATCACTCACCGCGCAACAACCGTTAAATAATATTGTGCGCGTGGCGATTCAGGCGCTCGCGGGCGTGCTCGGCGGTACGCAATCTTTGCATACGGATTCCTATGATGAAGCCCTTGCGTTGCCCTCGGATGAAGCGGCGCTGATTGCGCTTCGCACCCAACAAATCATCGCCCATGAGTCGGGCGCAGCAAACGTGGTTGACCCATTGGGCGGCTCGTACTTCATTGAAAAACTCACACGCGAAATGGAAGAGGGGGCGTTTGAATACTTCCGCAAGATTGATGATTTCGGCGGCATGATTGAAGCGGTCGATGCAGGTTTTCCGCAACGCGAAATTCAGGATTCCGCCTATCAATATCAACTCGCAGTTGATGCCAAAGATAAAATCATTGTCGGGGTCAATGAATTCGTCATGGAAAACGAACCGCAGGAAATTCCCCTTCTGCAAATTGATGAATCAACCGCGAGACTGCAAAGCGAACGATTAGCAAAACTGCGAGCCGAACGTGACAACCAGCGTGTGCAAGAGTCTTTGAAAGCCTTAGCCGATGGGGCGCGCGAAGGCGCAAACACGATGTATCTGTTACTCGACTCAGTGCGCGCTTATGCCACGCTTGGTGAAATGTGCGATGCCTTGCGTCCGGTTTACGGCGAGTATCAGGAACCGGCGTTTTAATGAATTGAAAAGGAAAATATGACAGAGGATAGAATCAGAGTATTACTGGCAAAACCCGGACTTGATGGGCACGATAGAGGTGTAAAAGTCATCGCTCGCGCCCTGCGAGATGCCGGAATGGAAGTCATCTACACGGGACTCCGGCAGACGCCCGAACAGGTCGTCAGCGCCTCGGTTCAAGAAGACGTTGACGCGATTGGTTTATCGATTCTTTCGGGCGCGCATATGACTTTGTTTCCGCGCGTGGTTGAACTGGCACGCGCGGCGGGGCTTGATGATGTGATTATTTTCGGTGGCGGGATTATTCCCGATGACGACATTCCGAAACTCAAAGAGCAGGGCGTTGCCGAAATTTTCACGCCGGGCGCGCGTATGGAAGAAATTATCGAATTCATCCGCAAACACGCGCGGCGTCACGGTTAAAAAGAGCGCGTCAATAATTGACGCGCTCAAGAAATTAAAACTCCAGCTATTCCTTCTTCAAATCGAGCAATTATTGAATGACCAGAGTAAAGCGATTTGAAACCTTGTTATCGGGATTCACGACATAAACCGTATAAGTTCCAACTTTGAGTTTGCCCTTGTCGGTTTGAATTTTATCGCTGGTAAAGGTTGCAAAGCGCTGCCGGTCATTGATGTAGAGCGCCCCTGATGGCGCAAAATTCTGACCGGTGACAATCACCTTTTTCTTCTTATAAATCACTTCACTAATTTCCGGAACCGGGGTTGCGGCTTGTACGGACAGATTGAACGAAGCTTGTGCGCTCCTGCCGGAAGTATCGCGCACCTGAACCGAGAAATTATAGGTTCCCACTTCAAAGGTCAGCCCATACAACGTGCCGTTTGAACTGAGTTGCAACCCCGAAGGTAAACGACCGCCGGTCAACTGCCAGGTTTGGGTGCCGCTGCCGCCGGTAGCATCGAGTTTGGTCGCATAAGGGAAATTGACGGTTGCCGGTAACAGGTCGGTGCCGGTCGTGATGTTGAGCGCCCCCCCCGTCGATCCGTACATAAACCGTATGCCTTGAATATCATCACCTAACAAACTGTTGCAACGATTATCGAAATGCGTAATCGGCCACATCGTCGCTATTTCATCGGTCGTATGACCAAGTCCCAGCGCGTGACCGAGTTCGTGCGTCAGCGTTTCTTGCAGGTCACAACGGTTCATCACATTGCACAACCCATAAGGGTTGAGCGACACCATGCCTTCAAGCGATTTGTAAAATGTCATCCCGTTGACGCTCTTGGATTGCGATGGCAGGTATTTGCTGATACCACCGACGCCTAAAATTCCTGAACACCCATCGCTTCTCGAAAATGAGCCGTCACAGTTATTAAAGACGACCGTGATGGAGCCGTTGACGCCTGCCTGGCAAGCGCTGGTTTCACCACCCAGGTGAAAGCGTAAAGTCGTGCCCTCCGTCCAGGCGCGAAGCGCTGCATCAACATCATCAACCACAATCGGCGAAGGTGCGCCATCCCGATTGACATAGTAAGCGATACTTTGTCCGCTATCCGGTTCAAACCAGCGCGGCGGTTGCGGCGGATTTAGCGTCACCCACATCGGAGAAATTTGTCCGCGTTGTCTGAGGCTGGCAAATTCCAGTGGTTCGGCAAGCATCGGCAGATCGCCGTAAGTTTCCTCCTCGAATTTCTCGGCTCGCGAAAAATTGCTTTCATATAAATTCCAGAGACGCGATTTGAAAGTATTAAGTTCGGCGCGTCGTGTACTGGCAGTATTGGCGCGGGTGAATAATTGCACATTTTCGCCCTGATCTCTGGTGACGAAAAATTGATTGGTAGAGGCGTCCTTTGTAATATCGAATTTGCCGAGAAACATCTGGTGAACGCGCAAAGCGCCGTCAGCCCAGCTATCGAGATAAACCAGAACTTTTTTGCCGACTTCAAATTTCGGCATACCAAAAATTAAGGTTCCCAGATCGCCATATTCACCGCCCGGTTGTTTTAAAACGACTTCGCTGGAAATATTTTTGCCTTTGATGACCTCTTCAACCTTCAGGCGAATGTATGAATAAACTCTATCGTTTTGTACTCCTGTTGAAATGTCTGATACTTCACCGATAACGATGGCGCGAGCACTGACTACCATTTCCAAATCGCTGGGTTCAATTGCAGTTGTGGCAGATGTGATTTGAGACAGGTACAGCGTGAGGCAAAGAGACAGCAAATACAGAAGTTTTAAGCTCCTATTTTTCATTGTTATTTCCTTTCAATGGCTTAAAACCTAATGCGGGGGGCATAAGACGCCAATCTCAAAGGGGCAAACCTCGTGCCACATTCAAAAAGAGAAAAAACCGCGTAAATAAATACATTACAAGCGCGATTTCCTAACCGATTAAGGGAAGCAAGGTGAAAAAATTACTTGGTTTCAAATGGAACTATGTAAAATTTGGTGTGTCTTCTGGTGTCAATATGACTGAAAAGTTTCTCAAAGTGAACTAAAAAATAACCTGTCGAGGGAAATTAATTTCGTCGTTTTTTAATCCAAAAAATTTTCACACCGGGGAATATTTTTAATTTGTTTTGGTATTCAATAGGTGCGTGATGTATCAGCCCGTGGCATTGAGAACCGCTGTTGCTTTGCCATTCCCGGAAGTAGGCGATTCGTATCTTCGGGTCAATGTATCATCCATTCGCAAAGACCAAGTTATTGAAATCAGGGAACCAAGATGGAAATCATAAATTTTGCGCAAAATGAATGTCTGAAAATAAAAAATAATCTGGATGCTTTTTTGAGCGGAGAATTGTCTGAATCACAAACTCAGGAAATCGCTCATCACCTGAAAACCTGTACGGATTGCAACCAGGAATTCAAAACCCGTGAGCGGATTAAACAGGCTTTGCGTCGGGCAGTCCAAAAAGATGAAGTCCCGGTCGCGTTGCAACAACGAATTCACCGTGAGTTGCAAAAACAATCACCGGATTCGTCCACGCCTTTAAAATTTCCAAGATGGGTTTTAGCGGTTGCCGCAACTGTGCTTTTGGGAGTGCTGAGCGTTGGCGTTTTGCAAACCATTCAAGCTTATAAAAAATCTCAAACCCTCGCCGCAGCGCGTTTGCAGGATGCGGCGGTTTTACAGGTTGGATTGAATAACCATATCCATTGTGCCATTGATAAGGATTTCGCTAACCGATATTTTTCTGAAGCCGAGATGGATACGAGACTGGGCGAATTCGCGGGTCTCGTTGCCTTGGTCAAAACCAAAATTCCTGCCGATTACCAAATCCTTGTCGGGCATCGTTGTAAATTCAATAATCGCTCGTTCGTGCATTTGATTTTAAAAAATCAGGATGAGGTGGTTTCGCTGGCGCTCACCCAAAAAGGCGACGAAGTATTTTCGGCAAATCAACAGGCAATCGTTGCGCAAATTTCGGGAATAGATTTGCATCAGGCGCGATTAAAGGAGTGTGAGGTCACAGGTTTCGCAAGCGGTGATTATCTCGCGTTTGTGGTTTCCAATTTAGAAGCCCGAAAAAATCTCGAAATGGCATCAAGCCTTGCGCCTGTGATTCAGGATTTTTTAAGCGCAATACCCTCTTAAGCGAAAAGTTTTAAGCGATTGCCGGAAAAATCAAAATGCGACCGAATAGGATCTTCTGTCGCATTCAACACAGTTTTTTTTAAGGATGTATGCCAGCAATGAGCAGTTCAATCATTCAGCGTTTTTACCTCAGAGTTATCGGTGTTGTAACCGTTCTTGGTCTGCAATTATTTTTTATTTCCTCTGCGAGTTTTGCTTCGCCAATTCCCAATCGAGATGAAAGCGCCGCTTCGGGAAAGAGTTTGGTTTACACCATGACCAATCCGAACGGCGATAATGCGATTGTGGCTTTTGAGCGCAATACGCAAACCGGTGAATTGACGTTTTTCGGAACCTATCCAACCGGTGGACGCGGCACCGGCAGTATCCTTGATTCACAAAGCCCCTTGATTGTCGACCCGAGCGGCGCTTTTCTAATTGCCATCAATCCCGCAAGCAATGACATCTCGGTAATGGCTATTCAACCGGATGGGTCACTGAGCCTTGTCGGACAACCTGTGCCTTCAAGAGGCATTGCCCCAGGGAGTCTCGCCATCAATCGTGATAGGCTTTATGTAGCTAATAAAGGCGATGCAACCACGCCGCCAAATTATGCGGGTTTTCGTTTGAACGTCGATGGCTCGCTTACCAATGTCAAACGTCCGTTTGAGTTGGCGATTGGTGATAACCCGACACAGATTTTGTTCAATCCGGCAGGCAATATGCTTATCGGTTTACGTCTGGGCGGTCGCGGGGTTGATTGTTTTCGCGTCAAACCCACCGGGCGCTTGCGATTGCTCAGACAACTCAACGAGCAAACCGGTCCCTTTGCCGGCGTCTTTAATCCGGCAAACGATTCGCAACTCATTGTTGGCGATGCCAGACTTCCGGGCGCGGTTTCTTACACGGTTTCAACCGGCGGCGACATTCGTCGCATCAGCGCCATTTCCAATGCACCTGAACGCGCTGCCTGTTGGATAGTCGCCAACAACACCGGCACGTTTTACTGGATTTCCAACACCGGAAGCGGCACGCTTTCACTTTTTTCACTGGCAGCCAATGGCGAATTGAATCTGCTCAGTTCCCATAACACCCTGGCGTTCGGACGGTTGCCATTTGAAATCGCGCTCGATAAAGACAACCGGTTTTTGTATGAATTGAATGTCGGCAACGGCGGCACCATTCACGCTTTGCGGCTCACCGCGAGCACCGCAAACGCCGGTCTGGAAGACATCGGCGCAGTTGCCGTAAATGGCGGCACCCCCGCCGGTCTGGTCATTGTCGAATAATCTCACACAGGATAGACCGCGGCGTTTTGGGGGGAAAGCGATAAACCCGCAGTCTATCCTGTCTCTTTTGTTGAAGAGCGTTTCCCGCCTTTTTCACTTGCCTTTGCCGTCTTTCGTTCATCATCATTCAATCAAGGTCGAAATTTTTATGCGACGGTTATCGTTCATCATCGCGCTCTGGTGTTTTGCCAATGTGAATGGATTGGCAAACCTGATTGCGAGCCAACAAAAGGAGCAAAGCAAAGTGCCTGAATATGAAGCGCGAGTTAATGCGCCGGATTTTCCGACGGAACTTGAATGGCTGAACACCGAACGCCCGCTATCGCTTAAAGCCTTGCGCGGTAAAATTGTGTTGCTGGATTTTTGGACCTATTGCTGCATCAACTGTATGCACATCATTCCCGATTTGAAAAAACTCGAAAACAAATATGAAAAAGAGTTGGTGGTCATCGGTGTGCATTCCGCAAAGTTCACAGGCGAACGCGACATTGACAACATTCGCCAGGCAATCTTGCGTTATGAAATTGAGCATCCGGTCGTCAACGATTTTGCGATGGAGGTGTGGCAACAGTATACGGTGCGCGCCTGGCCGACACTTATGCTCATCGACCCCGACGGCAAAGTTGTTGGTTATGCTTCGGGAGAAAATATCTACGACCCCTTCGATAAAGCCATCGCCAAATTGATTGATGAATTCGGCACAAAGGGAAAACTTGATCGCGCGCCGCTCAACTTGAAACTTGAAAAATCCAAAGCTCCAACTTCGATGCTGGCGTTTCCCGGTAAAGTGCTTGCCGATGAACGGTCACGACAACTCTTCATCGCCGATTCAAATCACAATCGCCTTGTGGTCGCGTCGCTTGATGATTACGCCATCAAAGAAGTGATTGGCGCGGGTTCGATGGGTCTTACTGACGGCGATTTTCAAACTGCCGAATTCAATCATCCGCAAGGCATGGCTTTTGATGGTCGTGTGCTTTATGTTGCCGATACCGAAAACCATGCAATTCGCAAAGTGGATTTTGAAAGGCGCACAGTGATGACCATTGCAGGCACCGGCAAACAATCGCGGCGCATTGATTTGATGGGCGGCATCGGCACAACGGTCGCGCTCAATTCGCCCTGGGATTTAACGCTGGTAAACGGCTTGCTCTATATCGCTATGGCGGGTCCACATCAACTCTGGGTACTCAATCCAAAAACCAACGGCGCGGTTCCCTTTGCCGGGTCGGGACGCGAAGACATCATTGACGGGTTGTTGAATGAAGCGGCACTCGCTCAACCTTCCGGGCTAACCACCGACGGCAAGCGATTGTATTTCGCCGACAGCGAAGTGAGCGCCGTTCGCGCCGCAGACCTTGACCTCAAGGGGCGCGTCGAAACCATCGTCGGCGAAGGTTTATTCGATTATGGCGATCAAGATGGCAGAGGAAAAAATGTTCGACTGCAACATCCGCTCGGCATCGCTTATCACAATGGCGTGTTGTATGTCGCGGACACTTACAACAACAAAATTAAAATGGTTTCGCCCGCCGATAAATCTTCGACCACCTTTTTAGGCACCGGCAAAGAAGGCTTGGAAGACGGCGCGAAAGCCACGTTTGATGAACCGGGTGGTGTCAGCCTGGCGTTTGGCAAACTCTATATTGCCGACACCAATAATCACGCCATTCGGGTTGCCGATTTAAAGAGCAGGAAAGTTACAACGGTTCAATTCAAGAACCTCGAAAAGCTGCGACCACCATCGGCAAAACCAAATAAATTCAGTGGCGAAATCATTGAACAACCCATGCAAACTGTCGATGTCGGAGAAGCAAATTTAATCATTCAACTCGAATTGCCTGCCGGGTATAAATTAAATCCCCAAGCGCCATCCTCGGTTGCCATCAGTTCATCGTCATCGGCTGTGGTCGAAGTGAATGGTGCACCGGAGAAAACTTTTCGCAATCCCCATTTTCCGATGCGTGTGCCGCTTAAAGTAAGCGACGGTGAAACCCTTATCCGAGTGCATCTGGTGGTCTACTACTGTGAAGCCGCAAGAGAGAGTTTGTGTTATTTCAAAGAGCTTCGTTTGCAGATTCCGGTTAAAGCCCAAAAAGGCGCAGGGAATCGTGTGATTACGACCACGGCTGCAATAAAATTTTAGCCGCTTTAACGAAGTTGATTTTGAAAGCAGGCATTGAATAGTCCAGCCTTTGAGCTTCGCTTTGTCGGGGTAGCATTTCATCTATTGGCAATTTGATTCCCCAAATTTTCACTCAAGCTATCCTTCATATTTTCATTTTGACTGAAATCATTCATAGCAAATTGACTGAATAAACCGAGGCGAATCTAAAGCTTTTTCTGAAGCGAGGCGCTTTAATTTTGTCTGACAGAAAGGTTAGCCGGTTCACAAGTGACTTCTGCCTTCATGGCATTTGATTTGTTTCATGAGTTTCGCCAAAAAGTTTCACCTCCCTCTTCGTTGAAAAACTATAGGAGTTTAGTGTAATGATAAACCGAGCGAATGTATGTGATGGCGTGATTTGGGAAGGGGATATTTACTAGCCTCCAATCAAGCCCCTAAAACCTTTCATTTGCAAGTGCGTTGAACCCGCCAGCGTTCAAGGCAACTTGTTCCTGCATTCTCCGTGATCTCAAGATGGAAAAATTAAGCGCAGATATTCAGCAATACAGCAAAAGCAGTTTGATTTGGCTGGTTTTACAAGCCATCGTGGCAACCGTGTTAATCATTGTGTCATTGACTAACCTGTTTGTGGTTTCTGCTGAATCTTTACTCTTTTTTATTGCTTTAGGACTATTACTGGCGATTGCTTCAACGCGCTTTGTCATTGAATTGCCGGGAACCAATTGTCACATTTCGTTGGTTGAGATTGTCACCTTTTTAGCAATTTTATCGCTCTCTCCTTCACATGCGATCATCCTCACCTTGATTGATGTATTTTTGGCGAGCCATCGCGCGACCTCCCGATCAAGTCTAATCATTTTTAATATATCGAATCACACCTTATCGGTTTTTGCCGCAGCGAAGACCTATGATTATGTCAGAACTTTTTTAAGCGAGTCTTTCAACCTGCCGAACACCAATGAGCGAATGCTGATCTTTGCGGTGCCGTTGATTTTGATGGCAATCGCTTATTATGTAGTCAATGCCGGAGATGTTGCTTTGATGTTTTATTTCCGCCACAAAACCAGTTTCAGGAAAACCATTTCGGAAACTTTGCCTTGGGAACTGGTCACTTTGATTGCAACGGCTACTGCGGTTGGCGTTGTCGAATACACCTACAGTAATTTCGGTATTGTGACCATGATGGTCACCATGTTTTTGGTCGCGCCGGTGCCGGTTATTATTTACTACGCCTTCAAAACCTATAAATCGAGCCTGATTGAAAAAGAGTACCATTACAAAGAGGTAACCAGCATTTATGATTCGATATTGGAAATGCTGGCAATGGCAATCGATGCCAAAGACGATGTCACGCACGACCATATTCAGCGGGTTAAGCTGTTTGCCCGTCGCATGGGAGAAAATATCGGCTTGTCAGTTCTGGAAATCGAAGCGTTAAAAGCCGGCGCTCTGCTTCACGACATCGGTAAAATCGGCGTACCGGCTTATATTTTGAATAAGCCCGGCAAACTCACCGAACATGAATTTGAGCAAATGAAGATGCACACCATCATCGGTGCCGATATGTTATCCAATGTCGATTTTCGTTATCCGGTGGTGCCGATTGTCCGCCATCATCACGAACGTTGGGATGGGCGTGGCTACCCGGACGGCTTGAAAGGTGAAGCCATACCGATTACCGCACGCATCCTGACTCTGGTGGATACCTATGATGCGTTGCGTTCCGATAGACCCTATCACAAAGCGATGAGCCGCGAAGATGCTTTGACTTATCTCAAACAAAATGCCGGTTCGATGTATGACCCCAGCCTTGTCGAAATTTTCTTAAACAGGGTTGATGAACTCGAAATGGAAGCCGCGTCGTTCGTGGCTTCGCAAACTGAAAGACGCGCTGAACAAAAGAGCGCCGCCTTAACCAATGCCAAACCGGCGAACGGACTGGCGCAGGAAGTCAAAATCGACCGCGCGGCTGCCGCTTTGCATTCGATTGCCGAAACCAATCAACGGGTTTCCGCGCTTTATGAATTGTCGCGCACCTTATCGAGTGTGCTTTCCGTCGAAGACACGGTAGCGATTTTAGCCAATCGGCTTTCCAAAATGATTCCCTTTACGACGTGCGCGATTGCCCTCTTTGATGCCACCCGTTCGGAATATGAAATCGTTCACGTCATCGGTCGCAATGCCGACCGCTTATCGAAAAAACGTCAACCTGCCGAAGCCGGAATCACCGGTTGGGTCATTACCAATCAAAAGCCCATGTATAACACCAATCCGCTGCTCGACTTTGGCTATCTCGACGCGCACGAAGCCAATAAATACAAAGGCGTGATGGTGTTTCCGCTTTGCAAAAATAATGATGCGCTCGGCGCTATCGCCATCTATTCGATGGAGATTGAAAGTTACAGCAGCGAGTTTATTCAGTTGATGGATTCCATATCGCAACCGGCATCGGATGCGGTTTTCAACGCTCTGATGTTTGAACAGGCGCAAAAAGCGGCTTCGATTGATTCGCAAACCGGACTGGCAAATACCCGCGGACTGGCGGCGCAGTTTGAACAGGCGCGCGTGCGTTGCCAACAGTTCAACACGCCGATGTCTTTACTGTTTGTCTCCTTAAATAATTTTGAAGAAGTCACCACCGGCGCGCTTGCCTCAACCAATCATCCGCTGGTTAATCTCGGCAAACTGATTAAACAACAATTGATGGAAAATGAGGTCGTAGCAAAATATTGGGATAATGCCTTAATTGCTTTACTGCCGCATCGCAGTCGCAAAGAGAGCGCAGAGATTTGCCAGAAAATCGAAAAAGTCGTTCAATCCGCCGATCATTTAAATTTGTCCGTCAGCATCGGTTCGGCAACCACCTCTTCAGGCAATCCGGAAAGCTTTGAAGAGATGTTGCAAGCCGCGCAAATGGATTGCATCGCCAATCGCACGAGCTTTGATTTCCTGACTGCCCGGTTGGGCAATATGATGCATACCGGCGATTTGAATTAACGGTTGAATGAAAAATTTTTGCGCCCCCTGCATTTCGCCCTATAGACAAGAAACCCTACCGAAACAAGCGGTCGAAAGCTTACTTACTGACCAATCCGATGGTGGCTAAGCCTTACTCAAGCGATTCACTTAACCTGCCAAACCGAAAACTCATTTTTTAATTTCGCGGATGCCAGCTTGCGCTGGGCGATAACCAGGTCATTTGCAAATTTTTGTCCGCATCATTGGCTAAATTTTAAAGGTTTGAACTCACAGTAATGAGTGTGCTAAAAATTTTATCTGCCCTAAAAAAATCAATGGAGTTTGGATGATGAAGTTTTTTCTGTTAGTCAGCTGTCTTTTCGCTATTTCCTTTAGTGCGGTTGCGCAGAATTCGACAGCCTCATCCAAACCGCGTCCGCCGAAAACCGACGACGAAGAGTTTGAACGAATCGAACAGGAAACCACTTTACCGCCTGAAATGCGCATTCGCATGGAACTTGAGCGCAGAAATAATGAATATCGAAAAGTCGTTGAAGACGCCCAGAAGTTGAATGATTTATCCGGCGATATTGCCAAACATTTTCAGGAACAGAAAACCCTGTCTTCGCAGGACATGAAAAATGTGAACGCGATTGAAAAGCTCGCCAAACGCATACTCAGTTTTGCCGGCGGTTCCGAAGAAAAAGATGACGCCCACAAGAACCTGTCATTGGAAGCAATGGTCAACCGACTGCTGGAAGTCTCTACGAAAATCAAGGACAGTTTAACCACAGAAACCCGTCACGTGATTTCGGCTACGGTAATTTATAATTCCAACGAAGCCATCAATCTCACACAATTCATTCGGAAGATGCAGAAGTAACTATGTTCAGAAAACCGGCGATGCACAAAATTTTTCTTGCCTTATGGATTCTCATCATCCTTTTTGCTCCACAACAACCCGCAGAACTTGAGGTATTGGCGCAAAACAAAAAATCAACTGCGACAAAAACGGAACCGCAACCGCCACAGGCGTCGCCCGAACCGCAGGATGAGTCTGTGCAGTTGCGTTCGGATTTGGTGGTCGTCAATGTGACGGTCATCAATGAGGCAGGCAAATATGCCCACGGGTTGAAGGTTAAAGATTTTCAGTTAAGCGAAGACAAAACCCTGCAAACCATCAATTCTTTCGACGCCGAGGAAGCGCCATTTGCCGCAGCCATTCTGGTGGATATGAGCGGCAGCATGGGTTACAAATTCAGTCTGGTTCGCGCCGCTGCTGCCTCTTTTGTTGAAAAAATCGGTGAAGACGATCAGGTGGCGGTTTTTGGATTTAATAATCAGGTCAAACTCATGCAGGAATTTTCCAATGTGCGCGACATCACCGAATACATCTGGGATGCCGAAGCCAAAGAGACCACCAAGCTTTATGATTGCCTGAATGAGGCGCTCGGTGCCTTGGCGGAAAGACCCGAACGACGGCGCGCCATTTTGTTGATTTCCGATGGCTATGATACCAGCAGTCAAAAAGCTTCGCTTGATTCAGTCATGAAAAAAGCTTTGCAACTGGGCGTAAACATCTATTGCGTCGATTTAATCGATGGCAGTGAAATCAATACCAGCGCCCGTAACAGCCTGGAACTCTTGCGCGGCAGAAACGAGATGAAACAGTTTGCTGAACAGTCCGGCGCACAATATATCAATTCGCCGAACGGCGATAATCTCGAAACCGCTTTTGCCAACATCATTGAAGAACTCCGCAATCAATACACCCTGACCTACTATTCGACTAACGACAAACGTGACGGCAAATGGCGAACCATCCAGGTCGCTTTGCTCAATGCGAAATTCAGCGTGCGGGCGCGACGCGGTTATTACGCCGCAAAAAAATGACTTTTTTTGATTTTAAAGACCTGGTCGAAAATGGTCAGTTCAGGTTAGGCTTGGGGAATATTTATTAAAACCAGGCGAATGGACTATTGACTTTTGTTTGAATAATTTTAGAATGCAGCATGTTTGAATAAAATATCCCGTAACCTTCATTAAGTAAATTTTCTAACCAGCCCCTTTGCATAGCGCCCATGACCTCCTTAAATTTAGAGGTGTAATTTGTCAGCCATTCGGGTTCAAAGTTATTTGCATAAAGGCATCGCCGCGGCGCAAGCCGGAGATGCGCAAACCGCGCGTCGCCTGCTCAGAAAAACCATTGCGCTTGCGCCAGAGGATGAGATGGCTTGGTTTTGGCTGGCATACGTCGCCGATTCTTCCGATGACAAAATCTTTCACTTGCGCCGCGTTCTCGAAATCAATCCACAGCAACAGGAAGCTCGCAGCGCGCTAAAAAAATTCTTATTTCAAAATGGCGTTGAATGCGCAAAAGCGATGAATTGCCTGCAAGCGCGCGCCTATCTGCTTGAAGCCGCGCAACTCGACGCCACGGATGAAATGGTTTGGATGTGGCTGGCTTCGGTTGCCGATAGCCAGGCGGAACGCGAGGCTTATATTGCAAAACTGCTTGAAGTCAATCCGCACAATCAAAAGGTGCAAGATTGGTTGGCAAAGTTACCGTCCAAACAAACACCGATAATTGATGAACCCGCAAGCTTGCCAAATACCGAAGGCACTCAAATCGCAGCGGAAAACCAGGCATTGGTTACGACGGAAGCGGCAATTGATGAAGCGTCATTAGCAGCGGCTACTTGTGTGCAAACCGATTCAAGCCTGACCGCACCCGGCAATCATCCGGTCATAGAAACTTCCGTAGCCGATAAATGGGTTTGTCCGTTTTGTTTTACCGAAGCCAAAAAACTGCCGCCAATTTGTGCAGGTTGTCAGGCGATGGTATCGCTTGCCGATATTGATTTGAATGCGTTAATCCTGAAAGCCGATAAACGATTATTACTGCGGGCAATCGAGCAATATGGCAATGAGGTAAATCTGGCGCAAAACCACACCGCGTTAATTAACTTGGGATTGGCATATTTAAATATGGGAATGCTGGAAGCGGCGACCAAATATTTCAAAATGGCATTGGCACTCGCAGTCAAAAACCCGACATTTCCTGACCCCCTGCAAAACCTGTTGGAAAATTTGAAGGTTTATTTCACGCAGAAAGCCAAGCTCAAGAATCAGGTTCAAAAGGTCGTGATGGTCGTTGACGACAGCGCCATCATGCGAAAACTATTAACCGTCATTTTCACGCGCCGCGGGCACCGCGTACTCACCGCCGCAAGCGGCATTGAAGCGTTGGCGAAACTGAAAGAAGAGATGCCCGATTTTATTTTGATGGATATTTTCATGCCCGGCATGGATGGTTACCAGCTCTGTAAATTAATTAAAAGCAATGCAGCGATGGATAGTATTCCTGTGGTGCTGATGAGCGGCAAAGATAATTTCTTTGATAAAGTGCGCGCCAGAGTTGCCGGAGCATCGGATTGGATTATGAAACCTTTTGAACCGCAGGCGCTTTTGGATATGATGCGCAAACACAGTTGATGAACACCTCGTCAAACTTAAAAGGCGAACGAACCTGTACGCAGTGTCAAGGGATAACAAATCATGATGGAAGGTAATCTCGCGGATAATCATCTGGTAAGTTTGATTCAAAAAGCTTGTCTTGAAGGGCGGTCAGCCAGTCTGGTGTTGCGCCATCGCGCCCAGGAGGGCGCCATCTTTTTTATGAAAGGTGAAATGTTGCATGCCGTTCTTGGCAAAACCGAAGGCGAAGAAGCGTTTCATCAACTCATCACCTGGCATGATGGCTTTTTCCGAATTATCGAACAGGAACCGCTCCCTTACCGCACCATTCATAAAGATTGGCAGGAAGTGTTGCGCGAAGCTGAAACCTTAAACCTCATTACCTTACCGGATGACGCGCAAGTTGTCGCTAAGGTGTCTGCTTCATCGAACTTCGCTTTTGTAATGCCGGAGATGAGTGAAGATGAACAATTGGAATTCAAATTAATTGGCTTGCTTGCCAATTTGGAGCGGTTGGTCGTCAAACTCAGCGAACCGAAAATGCAGAAAAATGGCGAAGCGGTTTTGCAAAACCTTACAGAGATGGTGAATCAATTAGTCGATTTTGTGATGAATTACAAAAAACCGCTGGCGGCACAATCTTTGTTATTGAAAAACGCTTCGGATGACTTTCTGCAATTTCAGCCGAGCGCCAAAACCGCGCTGTGCGATCATTGCCAGCATCAGGTACAAACCCTGGCAACCTTCTTCGCGAAAATCGAAGAAGATTACCAAACGCCGTCGATGCGCGACGAATGGCGGGAGATGTACGAAATCTTTTTAAGCGCGCTCAATAACCAACTGGCAAAAGTCAGTTTTGTTTAACCACCAGGACTTTTGTCAGGCAAATTCACGACTCGCATCAAGGCAACGACCCACAACTTTTCTTCATCAACTTCCTGAGTCTGAAAATCCGGCTCAATCCGTCACAAGCAAGCGAGAACTGCTTGACTTAATTCATCGAAGCGTACAACAATGTTGACTACCCAAGACAAGTTCCCGCTTTTTGTTACCCCCACAGAACCTATTTTCAGGATAGTCTTCTCAGGAGTTTTGCTATGCCTTCAAGGAAATTAAATTTGTCTATTTTCGCGTCAGCCATTTTGCTTGTCTCCCTCATCATTCCGGTATTGGCTGAAAATCAATCTATTGAAACCTTACTGGCTTATTTAAAAAGTCCGGTTACGGAAACGCGTGAGGATGCTGCGCGCAAATTGGGCGAACGTCGGGCGCGCGACCCGCATGTGGTCGATGCGCTGGCGGTTGCCGCGCGTCGTGATGAAGACAAAGATGTGCGCATCGAGGCGATAAAATCTCTCGGTTTAATTAAAGATTTATCGGCAACCGCTGATATGATTGATGCGCTCACAGATGCCAACAAAGAGGTGCGCCACATCACGGTGCGCTCGCTGGTAGCGCTTTATACCGAACACAATATTGATTTCATCACCAACCATCGCAAAGGCTGGAATCGTTTAAATCCGTTTATGGACACCGATGATCGGGAAATCATCGAGCCATATGCTGCCGTCGATCCGGCAATCATTAAAGCCTTAGGCGAAACCGCGCGCAGCGATTTCGACCGCGAAGTTCGACTCGCGGCAATTCGCGGGCTTGGTGTATTGCGCGGACGCGACGCGGTGCCGCAACTCGCGGATGCGTTGAATGCCGACCAGAATGTTCGCGTGGACGTGATTCGCGCAATGATTAAAATCGGAGACCCTGAATCAGGTCGCTATCTGGTGCCGTTTTTCCGCGATTCCAATGAAGAGGTTCGCACTCAGGCAATTTTTGCCACGGGCTTTTTAAAATATCGCGGCGCAGTGCAACCGTTGATGTCATTGTATGGTCGCGGCGAAGAGAGCAAAGGCGCATTAAAGACCATGAAAGATGTGTTCACGGGTTCTGCGCCGCCGCGTGATAAAGCCGCGCTCTATGCCCTGGCGTTAATCGGTGATGATCGCGCTGAACAGATTTTTCTCGAAAATCTGAATGATAAAGACAGCGAACGTCGCCGCTACAGTGTCGAAGGGCTGGCGCGCATTGCCGATAAAAAGTATGCCGATCAGTTATCAAGAATGTTGCTGATTGAAAAGAATGGCGATGTGAAACTGGCACTGAACTGGGCGCTTTACAAAATGGGCGAACGCGAACAAATTCGCAATATCGCGCCAAAACTTTCAACCGGGCAAAGCGAACAGGCTTATGGTTACTTGATGGAAACCGAATATATCTCTGACCTCTATCCTTACGCGCGTTCCGCAAATCTGGAAGTTCGTCATAAAACCATCGAGATTCTCGGCAAAATCGGCGATAAAGCGACCATCGCTGAACTTGAACCGATAGCCACGACTTCGGGTGTGGAAACCGCAAACAATGCGACGCTTGCCATCAAACGCATCGAATGGCGCATTGCCGGGAAACCGCGCGCCAGTGATGAAGTTTTACGTAAACAGACGCGCCCGCGCCGCGCCGCCAATCCCCAATAACCCTCTCTCCAAAACAAAAAGGCTGAACGGACGCGACTCCGTTCAGCCTGATAAAATGATTAACGAAAGAACCAACTTGATGTTTGTTGGGTTAGTCGCATTCTACGTTCACCCCTCATCGCACACAATAGTTTTATTGTAAAAAACCAATAAAAATGCGCCTGAAACCCGCAGCAAAGCTTGCGCTTGTCGAAAGCGCAAGCGATACTGCTTCAAACTTGAAACTGTGCAATTCACCATACTCAAGAGGGAAGAGATATGCTCAAAAAATTTCTCATTGCTTTAACTTTGGCTCTCAATTTCACTATCGCCTCAACCGCAATCGCGCAGGAACACAACAAACCCCTGCAACCTAAAAATGATTACAGCCAAGGCGAAACCTGGCTTTGTCGTCCGGGAAGAGATGATGCCTGCAAAGTTGATTTATCCACGACGGTGGTTGCCGCAAATGGCAAGTTGACCAAAGAGATTTTCAAACCCAACCCGAAAGCGCCTATCGATTGTTTTTATGTTTATCCGACGGTTTCCAATGACCCGACGCCCAACAGCGACATGGTTGCCGGCACCGAAGAAAAAGCGGTGATTCAAGTACAGTTCGCGCGCTTTGCTTCCGAGTGTCGCGTATTTGCGCCGCTTTATCGCCAAGTTACCTTGACTGCCCTACGCGCCGGAATTGCCGGAAAGCCCATGCCGGTTGACCGCGCGCTTGGTTATAACGATGTGCTTGATGCCTGGAACTATTATCTGCAAAACGACAACCAAGGTCGCGGCGTTGTGTTAATCGGTCATTCGCAAGGTTCAGGCGTACTCACACAACTGATTCGTAACGAAATTGACGGCAAGCCGGTGCAGGAGCGCATTATTTCAGCGTTGTTGCTGGGCACCAATCTTCCTGTGCCGAAAGGAAAAGATGTCGGCGGCGCATTTCAAAAGATGCCGCTTTGCCGGTCGTCAAAACAGACGGGTTGTGTGATTGCTTATGCTTCGTTTCGCGAAAGCGTGCCGCCGCCCGCCAATTCACGATTTGGTCGCGTGGCGGGCGAAAATATGATGGCGGCTTGCGTCAACCCTGCGGCGCTTGGCGGTGGCAGCGGCGAGTTGCACGCCTATCTTTCGGCGCGGGGTCGCAGTTTCAGTTCATCGGCTGAACCACCGGCATGGGTGACACCCGCAAAAACGATTGATACGCCTTTTGTGAGCCTCCCCGGTTTGCTTACGGCTGAGTGCCTAGCCAATGACAAAGGCTCATATCTTGCGGTCAAAGTTCATGGCAATCCACAAGACCCGCGCACCGATAACATCGCCGGTGATGTGGTTACCAACGGACAGGTGATGATGGATTGGGGCTTGCATTTAATCGATGTACATCTGGCTATAGGCAACTTGATTGACGTTGTGCATGAGCAGGGCAAAACCTATCTGGCAACAAAAAAGAAAAAGTAATCCGACGATGAAGGTGAACAGATGAACGTGAATAATTGTTGAAACTGACCTGAACAGTTTTGTTGCGAAGGCTCGAAAAACGATAAGTGTCCAGGTGAGCATTGTCGGCTTTCGAGCCTTCGTCGTTTACAACTTTTCATTAACACACCATAAGTTTTAAACGGTGGCGATGTTCAATCTCTGCCTGCCGCGCAGCAATTGAAAAGTAAACGGTGATTTGGCACTGCACTTTTTATTGTATAAGCTATTGCTTTCCTAACGTCTTTTAAACGCATACCGAAATCTATTTTTCACCAAGGAGCGTCTGATGATTCGTCTATTTCGCCTTAACCTCGCTTTTTCATGCTTGCTGATTATCGTTCTTTCTTTGCCTGTGCCTTTATTTGCGGCAGACAAACGAAACCTTACGGAAATGGATTTATTCAAATTCGTATGGATTGCCGACCCGCAGATTTCGCCTGATGGTTCGCGGGTCGCTTTCGTAAAGGTCTGGGTCAATCAAAAAGCTGACCGTTACGAATCGGCGCTGTGGATTACTTCAACAGCAGACGGTCAGCCAAGACAACTGAGCGCGGGACCGCGCGACGCGAGTCCGCGTTGGTCTCCCGATGGCAAAATGCTTGCCTTCATTCGTTCGCCGGAAAAAGAAGGACGTCCGCAACCGCCACAGATTTATCTGATGACCTTTGAAGGCGGCGAAGCGCAACCGCTTACGGAGATACCGCGTGGCGCAGGCAGTTTTGACTGGTCTCCCAACGGCAAAATGATAGTCTTTCAAAGTTCGGAAGAGATGAAAAAAGCCAAGCCTGCAAGCGAAGGCAGCAGCAAAGAAAAACCGACGGAACGCACCAGCGATGTGCGGGTGATTAATCGCGCCACTTATCGGTTCAATGGCGCGGGCTACCTCAATGCCCAATCCCGGTCGCATCTCTGGACGGTAAGAATTCCTACAGTCCCAGGTGAAATATCCACGCCGAATCAAATCACCAGAGGCAATTTCGATGAAGGCAATGCCAGTTGGTCGCCCGATGGTTCGCGGATTTACTTTACCGCCAATCGTGTTGTCGAAACCTATTACGAGCAACCGCGCACAGACCTCTATTCAATTAACTCGGATGGCAGCGATGAAACGAAGGTCTTGAGTTTTGCAGGCGGGATGCGCAATTACGCATTCAGCAACGATGGCAAACGCCTTGCTTTTACCGGCGCGCTTTCCGAGAAACCCGCGTTGTCATACAAACAGCCCGATTTATTTGTCGCTGATAACAGCCTGGGCGCAACCGCGAAAAACCTGACGGCAAATTATGATTTCGATATTGGCGGTGGCATCGGTGGCGACCAGCGCGCGCCGCGAGGTGGCGCTCCCGGCGGCGTCATCTGGAGCAAAGACGACCGCTTCATGTATGTCAACGTCGCAGAACATGGTCGCGCCAACCTAAAACGCATTGATGCAGCAAGCGGCAAAGTCGATATACTCACCAAAGGCGACCACGAAGTTCAAGCTTATACGGCAAGTGCGGATGGCTCGAAATTCGTGGCGTTAATTTCCAATTCAGTTAATATTGGCGACCTGTTTTTGCTTGAGACGGCGTCGGGAAAACTCACGCAGCTTACCCATATCAACAACGAACTGTTTTCAACATTAAATCTCACTCACCCGGAAGAAATCTGGTACACCAGTTTTGACGGCAAAAAAATTCAAGCGTGGATTCAAAAGCCACCCGATTTCGATGCCTCGAAAAAATATCCCTTCATTCTGCAAATACACGGCGGTCCCCATGCAGCCTACGGGTTTACCTTCACCCATGAATTTCAATGGATGGCGGCGAAAGGTTACGTCGTGCTTTACACCAATCCGCGAGGCAGCACCTCTTACGGGCAGGAGTTCGGCAACATCATTCAGTACAACTATCCCGGCGATGATTATAAAGATTTGATGGCGGGCGTTGATGAAGTGTTAAAGCGCGGCTACATCGACGAAAAACGCATGGGCGTCACAGGTGGCAGCGGCGGCGGTGTTTTAACCAATTGGACAGCCGGGCATACGCAACGTTTCGCGGCAGCGGTGTCGCAACGCTCAATCGCGGATTGGGCGGGCTTCTGGTACACGGCGGATTTCACGCTCTTTCAACCGACGTGGTTTCGCGCCGCGCCCTGGGAAGACCCTGAAGATTTCGTCAAACGTTCGCCGATTACTTATGTGAAAAATATTACGACGCCGATGATGTTTATCGAAGGCGAAGCCGATTGGCGCACGCCTCCGAATGAAGGCGGCGAAGTGATGTTTCGCGCCTTGAAGTATCGCAAGATTCCCACGGTGATGGTGCGTTTTCCGAATGAATCGCATGAATTGTCGCGTTCGGGCGCGCCCTGGCATCGCATCGAACGCTTGCAGCACATCGTCAACTGGTTTGAAAAATATCTGCAAAACAAACCCATCAAAATTTACGATGTGGAGTAGCGATTAAAAGGAAATGGTGATGCGATGTTTTACAACTCAGACCTGACGCATCACCATTTCCTGAGCAGAATTTGTTCGTTATCGTTGACTCGCGCTTTTTGCCGATGATGTGGTTCAATCACCTCCCGCTATGCGAATCTGGCTCTCGAAAAACAGTGAAGTGCCGGTGCGCGAACAACTCGCCACGCAAATCACGCTTGGCATCATTAGCGGCGACCTCAAACCCAATCAAAAACTGCCAAGCACACGCGAACTTTCGCATCGTTTGCAAATTCATCAAAACACCGTGAGCGCCGCTTATCGCGATTTAGCCGAACGCGGTTGGGTCGAATTTCATAAAGGCAGCGGCGTTTATGTTCGTGAACTTGATGCCAGTCTCGCCAGTGATGCAACGCTTGAACTCGACAGGTTAATCGCAAACCTGATTCAAACGGCGCGGGCGAAAGGCTACGGGATGCGCGAAATCGCTGCGCGCATCAAACACTGGATTGAAGCCCAACCGCCTGACCATTTTCTATTGATTGAACCTGACGAAGGGCTTCGCCGGATTCTCGTGGCAGAGATTGAACAGGCGACAGGCTTTCGCGTGCTCGGTTCAACTATTGAAGCCTGTGCTAAAAATTTAGCAGGCGCAGCGCCCGTCGCGCTCTATTCGCGTACCGAGCAGGTTCGCGCCGCGCTCCCCGTCGGTGCGTCCTGTCTCTTTTTGCATATGCGTTCGGTTCCCGAAGCCTTAGAAGGACAAGCGCGTCCTGAGGCTGAGGATTTAATCACCGTGGTGTCGCATTGGGAAGAGTTGTTCAAGTGGTCGCGCACCGTTTTAGTTGCCGCAGGGATTGACCCCGAAACCATCTGCTTTCGTTCGGCAGGTGTTGACGATTGGCAGAAAGGCTTACAGCAAAGCTGGTTGGTGATTACTGATGCGTTGACTGCCGAACAACTCAACACTGACTGCAACTACCGCGTCTTTCGCATCCTCGCCGATTCATCGCTTGATGAACTCCGAAAATTCAAAGATTTCCTCAGCAAACCGCTTACTTAGATTGTGACACTTAAAAAACTGTCACAACCCGTCAACACAACTGCTGGCAAACCGCGTAAACTCCCGACTGTACAAATCGCAGATGGAGGGCAAATTTATGTTTCATCAAGAGAGGTCTATTCATTCGTTCAAGCGTCAGGCAAGCGCATTTTTATTGATGTTACTGGCGATTTTCACTTATCAATCACTAGCACAAACCAACAACTTGCAACGATCAGCCAGGTACACACTGCAAGCGAGCCAGCCAGACACCGTTTCGGACAGAGACCCGCGTGTGTTGCTCGCTTCGGCGAAAACCGTTTATGTCAATTCGCAAAGCGCCTTCGTTAAAAACAAAGCGATGATTAGCGCCCTCAATGACCACAAAGAGTTGCGGCAATACGGACTCGGCGTAACCGATAGTATGTCGTCGGCTGATTTAGTGCTTTCAATAGACCGTCAACCGTTCACTATTGAGTATTCATTCACGGTGATTCACGTCCGCACTCGCATCGTCGTCGCCAGCGGTCATGTCAATTCATTATTCGGAACCGTGCCCGGCAAAATCGCCAACAGTTTCGCCAAACAACTGAAAGCCGCGCATCAACCGGCAAAAGGAAAATAGAAAACCAGGCGGCGACGCAGCAATCACTCGCCTGATGTCGGTTGCACGTAGATTTTTTCACCGGAGTTGTTTATGTCAATTTCACGTCGCGAGTTTCTTGAATTCTTAAAAGCTTCTTGTGCAGTAGCCGTGTTGCCTGCCGAGGCGTTTACTGAAACCGGCTACGGTAGCCAGGTTCAAGGCAACGCAAAAAATAATCCGGTTTCGGAAATTTTTGTCAACGATGTGCATTCGCAACTCAACCGCACTCGCGTGGCAAGATATTTTACGCCGAACACCGCGCAAGACCTTCGCGCAATTCTTCGGGACGCTAAACAACAGCGAACCCCTGTAAGCATCTGCGGGCATAAACATTCGATGGGTGGGCAGCAATTCGCCACCGACAGTTTTTTGATTGATATGGGTTCAATGAACCGGGTCTTGGATTTCGACAAAACGCGCGGCATCGTCGAAGTCGAAGCCGGAATCGAATGGCCCGCGCTGCTTGATTATCTTCGCAAAGCGCAGGAAGGCGACAGCAAACAATGGGGCATCATGCAAAAGCAGACCGGCGCTGATCGGCTGTCAATCGGCGGCGCGCTTGCTTCAAATGTTCACGGGCGGGGACTCAAATTTAAACCCATCATTGATCAGGTCGAGTCGTTTACGATTTTGAATCACGCGGGCGAATTGGTGAAGTGTTCGCGTCAGGAAAACTCAGAACTCTTTCGGTTAGTTATTGGTGGCTATGGGCTGTTTGGCATGGTAATTTCCGTGAAACTGCGTTTATGGGAACGCAAAAAAGTTCAGCGCGTGGTTGAGATTCGCGATACCAGAGACATCCCGCAAATGTTTGAACAACGCATCAAGGATGGTTACCTGTACGGCGATTTTCAATTCGCCACCGACAGCAGCCGCGAAAGTTTTTTAAGTCGTGGGGTATTTTCCTGTTACCTGCCGGTTGACCCATTGACGCCAATTACCGAAAACCCGACGCGCTTTCATCCGCGAGATTGGGAACGCCTGACTTACTACACCCACAAATACAAAAAACGCGCCTTCGATGTTTACACCAGGCGATACCTTGCAACCTCCGGGCAAATCTACTGGTCTGATTCACAGCTTTCGGCGGCTTATGTTGACAACTACCATGAAGCCTTAGACCGCAGGCTCGGCGCAAAACTGAAAGCGACGGAGATGATTACGGAAATCTATGTGCCGCGCGAAAAACTGGTCGCATTTATGATGGATGCCAGGCGCGTGTTACGCGCGCAAAATGCCAATGTGATTTATGGCACGGTGAGGCTGATTGAAAAAGACACCGAAAGTTTTTTGGCGTGGGCGCGAGAAAGTTGGGCTTGCGTGATTTTCAACCTGCACGTCACGCACAACACGGAAGGCATCGAGCAGGCGGCGAATTCTTTTCGCTCTCTGATTGATTTGGCGATTAAACATAATGGCAGTTATTACCTGACCTATCACCGCTTTGCGCGGCGCGAACAGGTTGAACGATGTTATCCGCAGTTCAAAGAATTTTTGCAACTGAAGTTGAAATACGACACGCAGGAAGTATTTCAAAGCGACTGGTATCGCCACTACAAAAAGATGTTTGAAATGGAAAGCGTTTAGAGCGGTTTACTCATGGCTGTTAAAAAAGCGGTCTCTAAATTATTGCCGTTGAGCAAGCGGTCTCTGACCGCGCCAGAACAGGTTAAACCGCCTAGACGCAAAAGACACCCAGAATTATTCACTCAGGCGGCGAATGGCGTGAGTCAGACGGATACTGCCCGGACGCATAGAACATCTGCGTACACCGTCGCGCTTGCGTTCGTTCGCCGCTTCTATCGCTTTGAAAAGATTCGTTCGATATTTCTGGCACTGTGCAAGACACGAATGATTTGAATATCCGTGCCGGTTATCTGATAGAAAATAACATAGCTTTCTATGAAAAAACTGCGAAGCCCTTTTTTCAAGTCATCTCTAGCTCTTCCCATTTGCGGCATTTTCGCCAAATTATCGCACATCAGTTGCAGGCGGGTCGTAAAATCCAAAGCGGCATCTTCATCTATCTCGGCAATGTAATCATAAATGTTCTGAAAGTCTTTTTGAGCAGGGCGACTGAAAATGCACTTTTTCATTGGGTTTTTCTCAGCATTTTATGTCTTTCACGGATTTCCGCAAAAACTTGCTCAGCCGGAATACCTTCGCCGTTTTCCAATGATTCGATGCCTTCTTCGATGTCGCGTTTGAGGGCTTCGTATTTCAGCCTGTCGAGTTCTTCCTGTTCTTCGAGAACTTTAAAGGCTTCGCTGATGACCTCGTTTGCCGAAGTATACTTACCGCTTTCAATGCGCTCGTTTATTTTTTTCTCTAATTCGGGCGACAGCGTGATAGTCATAAAAATTTACTCCTTCTGCTTTTTGCAATGTTTGTCAAAGTATTCGGCAGATGCAAATTCATGTCAATCACTTTAATTTTCATTTCAGGCGTTATTGACTTCTTCGGCGGCGCGAACCCCCGATTCCAATGCCCCGTTCATCCAGCCGTGCCACGCGGAAGTGTGTTCGCCTGCGAAATGAATGCGTCCCTCGGCTTGTTGCGCGAGCGGTAAAAGCGTTGCCATCTGTCCCGGCTCGAAATAGGCGAATCCACCGCGCGTCCAGGGGTCTTCGTGCCAGATTTGACTTATCCCCATATCCAATTGCTTTTTGGTTACACCGAACATTCCCGACATCTGCCTCTGCACTTCACTTTGCCGGTCGGTTTCGCTCATCGCGCTTAAATCCAAAGCCCGCTGCCCGCCTGCATACGATGCCAGGATGCCGCGTGCGCCCGGTTGAGTAATCGTCGGTGAATAGGTGTTTTGCACATTCAAATCGGTGATGCCGTAACCGCTCAATTTACTCTCTTCCCAGATGCGACGACGAAATTGCAGATAGGTGCGCGTCACCGGCGTCAGTTTCAATTCATTAATCACCTGTTGTTTTTCAGCCGAAAACGCCGGGGTCACAGGAATATTTTTCAACACCGGAAAGGGAATCGTACAAATCACCCGGTCAGCATTGATACTTAAACTTTCACCGCCCTGCGTATAATAAACCGTCACGCCGGTTGCGGTCTGTTCGAGGCGTTCAACGATGGCGGCTTTGCGGAATTGCTTCTTGACCTTCTTTTTCAGCGCGCTCGGCAATAAATCCATGCCGTCAATGATTTCATAAAAGATGGCGTCCGAAGCGATGGCTTCGGTGACGACGCCGTCCATTGCCGAAACCGAATCCAGTCCGAATCCGAGGATGCCGAGTTGCGAAGCTTCAATAATGCGGATGGCATCTTCGGATGCGCCTTCATTAATTAACAACTGGCGCAAAGACAGCGAATCAATCTGCCGCAACATTTCGGTCGGGAACCCTGCGCGCCGGGGATTGCCGACTTCGCGCATATAATTACCAAGATAGAGCGCCGGCATACCGCCGATGCCTGCCTGTCTTTCGCTTGCCTTTAAATCAAGCGGAATGGTCGTGCTTGACGGGCCGATGCGGAATTGCTGTCCGCGAATGTTTGCCAGCGAATCCAGGTCGATGCGAAATGCCGGACGAATCGGCAAACTGAATTCACGCGTGTAGTCCCACGTAAAGGTGTGGCTTTCGGGAAAAGCGACGGGTCCGGCTTCGGCATATAACCCATCGTCGAAATCGCGCAGGGTGCGCACACGCCCACCCGGTTGTTTGCGCGCCTCTAAAACAGTAACCGTGTGACCGGCTTTTTTAAGTTCGTAAGCGGCAGCAAGACCTGCGAGTCCGCCGCCAAGGATGACGACATTTTTCGGCGTGCCTTGAATCGTCAGATTGTTGCGTTTTCGGGCAATAGAAACATTCGGTAGTAATGCAAGTGCGGCTGCGCCAAGGCTCAAGTCTTTAATGAACTGGCGACGATTAAATTTGTCGGACATTTGAAAACTCTTTTATAGAACTAAAAATTCGCTTCACTCTTCCAGACGCAGTGCGCCGGTTTCGAGTTTTGAAGCATCGCGTGATGATTCACGGGGAATTTGTGTGGGACTTGTCACTCCTATTCTAGCAAAGAATTTCTTTTTGATAAGCTCATCATAGAGGTGCCATTTCATGCGGTTCAATTCATCATCAACGATTCCCGCCAAAAAACCTATGGGAATTTCAAACCCACCGGCACCGCGTCGTCCGCCGCCGTAATAACGTCCGGTTTCGGTTGCGCCCAATGCTTCTTTTAAAAACTCATCGGGGTTGAGCGTCACTTTATCCGTGCGCATCGAACCGACCACCATTTCGCGGTCGCCTTTGATGATGATGCCGTAAACAATCGCGGTGTGAACATTCTCTTCGGTGAGTAGAAAATCCGCAGCTTGCGGAATCGAGTCGCGGTCTTCGACGCGCAAGTAGCCGACGCCGGAAATCGAGTAGCTGTCTTGAATGGTGCGATTTTCGAGCGCCAGCCTGACCACATCCATGACTTTTTTTGAACGCTTCACGGACATAATGTCTTCAAGCATGGAATGATCAATGAGGTTGGTAAGAAAAGTCGCAGCCTCCATTTCTTCCAGATGAGCGCGCACCAGTCCGCTGGTTTCGCTGCGAATTCCGTGCATTAAAGAGGTCGCCAGCATCACGCATTTGGGGTCGTTCTTTTTCAGTTCAAACAACCCTTCGCGAAGGTATTCGGTATAAATGGTTGCCGTGGCTCCGACTTTACGAATATCTGTGAAATCGGCGGTGATGCGGTTTTGCGGTTCGTGATGGTCAACGATGACCAGAGGCTTTATCCCGAGGGCTTCAAAGCGGTCTGTGAGTTTTGAAGTTGTTCCTTGATTATCGACAAACACGGTGCCTTGATATTGTTTGAGGTCACAGCCTTCACCATAACGCACCAGATCAATATCGGTGAGTTGTACCAGCGCGAGATTTTCCTGATGCGAGATGCGACCTTCATAAATGATGTCACATTCAATAGCAAATCGCGCCGCAATCATTTTGTGCGCCCATGCCGAAGAGATGGCGTCGGGGTCAGGATAATCTTGCATGACAATGGCATGGCGCTCACCTCGATGTTTTTCAAGCAAGGCGACCAGTTCGGCAGATTTTTTTAATGGCACAACCTCTGCCGTTCTACCACTCACATCGGTGAGAGTTCTTCTGTCTCTCGACATAAAATTCTCCTTATTCTTATCGTCCACGCAGATTGAATGCCTCTGCCTTGACCGAAGGGAATTGTAGCCCTTGCGTCGCGCCGAGACAACACAACATTTCCAAGCAAGTCGGGTTCCGCGTCCTTACCTATTTGCCATATTTTTGCTAAAAACAACCGGTCGCTTTTGAAGAATTGACGAGATGCAATCAATCGAATGGGAACAGGAATGACGCGGACGCATTAAATTCACCCAACGCTAATCCGTGAATCCCCGTCGCATTCGGGTCATTGGTGCTCTATCTTTGCATAATCGCTAAACAGGTTTTCGCTCAAGGACATTTTATGTCGCGGCTTTTGCTCATAGTTTATCTTGCAACCCTCGCACTGCTGCCGTGGATGTGGTTTCCACCCTTTCCTTTTTTGCATGAACACGCGCAGTGGAGCGATGCCTTATTTGCCGTTACCGCCGTCATCTGGTTTTTCGAGCGTGTGAGCAAACCTCAATTACCGCGAATTCGCCCGCTGCATTTTGCAATTGCCGGATATTTTATTGCCGCGACCTTATCGCTGGTTTTTGCTTCATCCAATGCGCTGGCAACCGCCCCAAAACTTTTAGGCATCGGCGAACTTTGTTTATTCACCATCATCACTTCCGATATAGCCTCACGCGCAGAAATGATTAAACCGATTGCCTTGACGGTAGCAATATCATCACTCGCCGTCGGTCTTGCAGCCATCACCGGACTTGCGCTTTTTTATTTCGGCGTACCTACGCGACTCCTTGGAACTTATGGGGATTTAATGCCATCGCTCTATTATGCGCGTGTGCAGGCGGCAACCTATCAACCGAATATGCTCGCAAGTTTCTGCATTTTCGCTGCGGCAATCATTGAACATCCGGAGGCGAATTTTTCAGTCAGATTTCGCCGACTGGTGTTTGCGAGCCTGTTGCTCACCATAATGCTCACTTTTTCACGGGCGATTTTAATTTTTCTGGTCGCGGCTCTGATGCGTCGCGCCCAATCGCGCCGGCAAAAAATTATCGCTGCGGTTGCTGTCATCATCTGTATTGGGGTTATTGCCCTTTTGAGTTTCTGGAATCTCTCATTCGATCCGGCGCATCCATTTGCCGCGCATTTCAACTGGAATGAAGCGTCCAGCCGCTACACAACCATTGCAACGTCATGGCAATCACTTATTGACCATCCGATTTTCGGAGTGGGACTTGGCAACAGTCCCGGCTTCTATCGCGGGATGCCTTTTGACGCGCACCTGACGCCGCTCAACATCGCCGCAACCCTTGGGCTTCCGGCGTTGCTCGCCTTTACGGCAATCATTTTTCTTTTGTGGCGCAACAGAAAACGCCCTACAGATTTGGCGATTTGGAGCGGGCTTGCAGGAATGTTGATTGACGGGCTGGCAAACGACATTGAAGATTTTCGCCACCTCTGGGTGCTGTTCGGTCTGGCGGATGCAAAATCCGAGAAATGAATTTAAGCTTGGGAAGTCTTGTGAACCCCCAATGATAAAAAGCTAAAAAATGCCCATCGGCAATTTTTACTTTTGCCTTTTTACTTTTTACTTTTGCCTTTTTACTTTGAACTAAGCGCGGGATTTTCGCGAGAAAAATTGCTTTACAACAACCCAGATGAATTGGGAGTTACCGATTAAATAACGTCGCCACATGCGGCGCGGTTCGCTCATCAGTCTGTGCAACCATTCAAGCCCGGCGTTTTGCATCCACAACGGCGCGCGACGAACCGCGCCGCTCAAATGGTCAAAGCTGCCGCCAACCCCAAGCGCAAACCGCGCGCCGGTCTTTTCAACATTTGCCGCAATCCATTTTTCCTGTTTGGGCGAACCCATTGCAACAAACAGTAAATCCGCCCGACTTGATTTAATGTCTTCAACAATCGCCGGGTTTTCGGAATCGGTAAAGTAACCGTGATGCGAGCCTGCCACCTGTAACGTGGGATGTTGAGTTTTCAACATTTCAACAACTTTTTTCACAGCTTCATCTCTTGCGCCGAGAAAATAGACGCGCAGATTTTTTGCCGCAGCCGTCGCAATCAAGCGCGCAAATAAATCTATACCGGTGACCCGTTCTTTCAGCGGGCGTCCAAATAACCGTGAAGCCCAAACCACAGACATGCCATCTGCGGTCACCAGGTCAGCATTCGATATAATTCGTTTAAGTTCGCTGTCGCGAGTGGCAGTAACCACTTTGGCAGCATTCACCACAACCATGTAATGCGGTTCATTTTTGGCAATCAACCGACCAATGTTTTCGATGGCTTCGTCTTGACTGAGATTGTTTATGTCAATCCCGGCGATTGTGCAGTAAGCCGAAGGCAGGAGGCAGGAGGCAGCGGATAGGCTTTCATTCTCAGTTTTAGTTGCGGGTTGAATCTCTTTATTCAACGGTTGCATTTTCGTCTTCGACATTGATTTTTTCGCGAATCAGGTAAGTCGGTTTGTCCTGCGATTCGTGATAGGTGCGCACCACCATCTCGGCAATCAAGCCCATGAAAATAAATTGAATGCCCATAGCAAACATAATCATCGTCAAGGTCGCAAGCGGCATGCGGTTCAAATGGACACCTTCGATAAAGCGATAATACATTGCGGCTATAAAGGTCAAAAAAGCGATTGCCAGACAAATCATCCCGGCTGTGCCAAACAGATAAAGCGGTTTTGTCCAGTAACTCGCCATGAATTTAATGGTGATTAAATCATAGAGAACTTTAATGGTGCGCGAGAGTCCATATTTCGATTTACCGGCGTGACGCGCATGGTGGGTCACCGGAATTTCAGTTACTCGCGCGCCTGCCCATTTCGCGTAAATCGGAATGAAGCGGTGCATTTCGCCGTACAGTTTTACATCTGCCAACATTTCGCGGCGATAGGCTTTCAAACTGCATCCGTAATCGTGCAGGTGGACGCCGCTGATGAGTGAAATCAAGCGATTGGCAAGCATCGAAGGCACACGGCGGGTAATCATTTTGTCCTGCCGATTTTTGCGCCATCCCGAAACCACGTCATAACCTTCGTCCAATTTTTCGAGCAACCGTACAATATCCACCGGGTCATTTTGCAAATCGGCATCCATCGGAATCAAAATCTCGCCACGGGCGTGATCAATGCCTGCGCTCATGGCGGCTGTCTGACCGAAGTTGCGACGCAAAGCAATCACACGAACTTGCGGATTTTGCGCAGCTTTTTCGCGCAATTTCACCAGGCTATGGTCAGTTGAACCATCATCGACATAAATGATTTCATAAGTGCGCCCCAGCGTGTCGAGCGAGGCTTTGAGCTTGGCATCGAGCAACTCGATATTCTCTTCTTCGTTATAAACCGGCAGAAAAATCGAAAGCTCAGGTCGCGCGCTCGCTGTTTGTTTCACTGGTTTTAGTTTGTATTCTTTCATCGAATTAAAAAATAGTAGACGCCGCCCATCAACTAAGCAAGCAATCTTTTAATTGCGGATTGCGAATTGCGGATTGCGGATTATGTGATAGTAACCTTCGCAGGTTGCTATTCAAATAAATTGCTCTCGGCAATTCGCTTGATAAATCCGCAATCCGCAATTTGGGATTCCGCACATTGCACATCTGGCAAGGCATCGGATATATTTTTCAACATCCGGCGCGAGCAAATGTTGACTCGCGCTTGAATTGTCTTATGACTAGCAGCGAAAAAGTCGTCGCTTCAAACCGTGAAGCCTATTTCAACTATCACATCGTTGAGACCTACGAGTGCGGCATTTCGCTTACCGGCACCGAAGTCAAATCCATACGTCAAGGTCGTTGCAATCTTAAAGACAGTTATGCGCAGGTCAGGAACGGCGAAGCCTGGTTATTCAACGCTCACATCAGCCCGTATTCGCACGGTCATCGTGATAACCACGAGCCAACACGCACCCGAAAACTCTTATTGCATAAACGAGAGATTGATCGTCTGGCGGGCAAGGCTCAGGAAAAAGGGCTGACCTTGGTGCCCACGAAAATGTATTTTAAAAATGGTCGTCTTAAAGTCGAACTGGCAGTTGCCAAAGGTAAAAAACTTTATGATAAACGCGAAACCGAACGTCGCCGCGATGCAGACCGCGAAGCCCGTTCAGCGATAAAAGAAAGGAGCAGGTGATTGCGAATGCCTTGATTGCAGATTGCGAATTGCGGATTGCGGATTATGTGATAGTAACCTTCGCAGGTTGCTATTCAAATAAATTGCTCTCGGCAATTCGCTTGATAAATCCGCAATCCGCAATTCGCAATCCGCAATTAAAAGATGGAAGTCAAAGCCGATAATTCAAAATTTTATGAAGTCGAAGCCGATGCGCTGGTGGTTATGGTTTACGAAGGCGAAAAGGCTGATGAAGGCGTGCTCAGTGAAATTGACCAGCGCACCGGCGGAATTTTAAGCGAAATGCTCGCTTCGGATGAGATGCGCGGCAAGCAGGGCGATTCGGTATTCATCTATCGTCCGGGCAATATTCGCGCCAAACGCTTGCTGCTGGTTGGCGGCGGCAAACGCGAAGAGTTGAATTTCGATGCCGTTCGCAAACTTGCCGGAACCGCTACGCGATTTTTGCGCAGCAAAGGCGTGCGTTCGATGGCGATTCTACGGCGCTCGCACCTCGACATCGAAGGCAGCGTTCAGGCGGTTGTTGAAGGCGCATTGCTTGGCTTGTTCGAGCCGGATATGTATAAAACCGAAAGCAAAGAAGAGCGCCGCATTGATGAAATCATTTTAATCACTTCCGCAGAAGGCGCATCCGAAGCCCTGGCGCGTGGCGTCGAACGCGGCAAGATTATTGGCGATGCCGTGAATATGGCGCGTGAATTATCGAACGAACCAAGTTCCGTGCTGACCCCGACAGAACTTGCCGAGCGTTCAAAAGAGGTCGCGTCAACTTACGGACTCGACATTGATATCCTCGATGAAACGCGCATGAAAGAACTCGGCATGGGCGCGTTGCTTGGCGTGGCGCGCGGCTCTGACGAACCTGCGAAGTTGATTGTCTTGCGTTACGAACCCGAAGGCACAGAGCCAATGGGCAATGATGCCGATGTGATTGCGATTGTCGGCAAAGGCATCACCTTTGATACCGGCGGCATTTCCATCAAACCTGCCGAAGGCATGGAAAAAATGAAATATGATATGTCGGGCGCGGCAGCGACGCTTGCGGCAATGCGCGCCATCGCGCAACTCAAACCCCGCATCAATGTCATTGGCGTGATGCCTACAACCGAAAATATGCCTTCGGGTCGCGCTTATAAACCGGGCGATGTGTTGAGGGCGATGAGTGGCAAAACCATTGAAGTCGTCAACACCGATGCCGAAGGTCGGTTGATTCTCGCCGATGCCATCTCTTATGCGCGGAAACTCGGCGCGACAAAAATTATTGATTTAGCGACGCTCACCGGCGCGGTCTCTATCGCGCTGGGTCCGGTCAATGTCGGGGTGCTGGGCAATGATCAGAAATTTATTGATGAAGTTTGTCAGTCCGCAAATGAAGTTGGCGAACGGTTCTGGCAGTTGCCGATGGATGATGATTACAAAGAAATCATCAAGAGCGACATTGCCGATATTAAAAATTCCGGCGGGCGTTATGCAGGAACCATAACCGCCGCGTGGTTTTTACGCCACTTCGCAGAAAATACCCCGTGGGTGCATCTCGATATTGCCGGTACGGCTTGGGAAAATGAACGCAAACCGTATATGTCGAAAGGCCCGACGGGCGTAGCGATTCGCACCTTGATTAACTACGTCTGCAATCACGCCGCAAAATAAAATTGACGGTATTCACAGAGAAGCGGTCTGAGGCCGCTTCTCAACTGACCCCTTTTTCATTTCAAATTTGCTAAAAACTCATTCGCGACATCTTTCGGGCTGCGGTGTTCGCCGTCAACGGCGTAATTCAGGCGGCGCATTTCGGCGTCGGTGATTTTGCCTTCGATGAGTTTCAGGGCATCGCGGATTTGCGGATACGCAGTTAATACTTCTTTGCGAAATACGGCGGCGGCTTCGTAAGGCGGGAAATATTTTTTGTCGTCTTCAAGCTGAAACAAATCGAGTTTATCAATCAAACCATCGGTTGAATTTCCGGCAATCAAATCGACCTGTTTGGAAGCCAGCGCCCGATAGGTCAACGATAAATCCATTTCACGCGGCGGCGCAGAAAATTTCAAACCGTAGGCACGCGAAAAACCGGGATAACCGTCCTGCCGCGACATGAAATCCTGTCCGAACCCGGCACGCCATTTCGGCGCATACTGCGCGGCGTCCGAAATGGTTTGCAAATTTAAATTGCGCGCATCTTCACCGCGCACCAGTACAGCAAAAGTATTTTGAAAGCCGAGCGGAGCAAACCATTCAAGGTTAAACTCACGTTCGTATTCCTCTTTGACCTGGGCGTAAACTTCGCGCGGATCGGTCAGTGCCTGATGTTTTAAAATCGCCGCGAATGCCGTGCCGGTATATTCGACATAGACATCAATTTCTTTTGCAAGCAAGCCGCGATGGCAGAGGTCGCCGCCGAGTTCAAATTTGCGTTCGACCTGTGCGCTTAATTTGGTTTCCAGGAGTTGTGCGACAATTTCGCTTAGAATCACTTGCTCGGTGAAATCTTTCGAGCCAACGACGATTCGCACTTGCGAGCCGTTTGGCAAATTATTTGAGGATAGATTGAAAGCCGTTTGCCCCGATTTTTTTTGCCAGAAGAAAATCGCAAGCAAGGCAATCATTAACAAGATTGAAACGGTGGCGAGTCGTTTATAGGGATTTGCTGTGGCAACCGTTCGCCGGCGATTTGGCGTGAGGCTTTTTTCAAACCAACCGAGAAAAAAATCAGCCGCAAGCGCCATCAAGGCTGCCGGTATTGCGCCCGCTAAAACCAGATTGTTGTCATTCATTCTGAGTCCGCGAAAGATGTACATGCCAAGCCCGCCTGCGCCGATTGCTGCCGCAATGGTCGCTGTGCCTACGGAAATCACCGTTGCCACACGAATACCCGCAATAATGACACTGAGCGCCAGCGGCAATTCGACCTGAATGAGCATTTGCCACGGGGTCATCCCCATTGCCCGCGCCGCTTCGCGCACCGCCGGGTCAACGCCATTAATGCCTGTGAAGGTATTTCTGATAATCGGCAAGAGCGAATAAAGAAAAAGCGCAATGATAGCCGGTTTGCTGCCAAGACCGACGAATGGGATAAGCGCGCCAAAAAGCGCAAGGCTCGGAATGGTTTGTAAAATATTGGCAATCGCGAGAACCGGTTTTGCAAACTGCGGTTTTCGCGCAAGCAGAATACCAACCGGCACGCCAACGATTACTGCCGCACCGGTTGCGATGACAACGAGCAACAAGTGCTCGAAGGCGAGTTGCAAAATCTCGCTGATATTCTGTTTAAAAAATTCCCACAGGCTCATTGGTTCAGGGTTTCCAAAAAGGCTCTGGCTTCGACGCTTTTGGATTCAAGAAATTCTTTAGGTTCACTCAACTCAATCAACTTTCCGTCCTGAAAAAGTCCGATGCGCGTTGCCAGTTTGAAGGCTTCACGGATATCGTGAGTGACAAAAACGATGGTTTTATTGAGCTTTTTCGCTAAATTCGCGAATTCCTGTTGCAGTTCCGCGCGCGTCAACGGGTCGAGCGCACCGAACGGCTCGTCCATTAAAATAATCGGCGGGTCAGCGGCTAAAGCGCGCGCGACGCCCACTCTTTGACGCTGCCCGCCGGAAAGTTCCTGTGGAAAACGCTGTGCAAAAACCTGTGGATTTAATCCGACGAGTTCAAGTAAATCTCGAACCCGTCGGCGGGTTTTTTCTGCTTCCCAGTTTTCCAGACGGGGAACCAATGCGACGTTACGTTCAACCGTGAAATGTGGAAACAAGCCGGTTTCCTGAATGACATAGCCAATGCGTCGGCGTAACTTGATAATATCCCATTCGCTTGTTGGCGTGCCGTCAATCAAGATTTGCCCGCTCGTCGGTTCGAGCAAACGATTGATGAGTTTCAAAGTGGTGGTTTTTCCCGAACCACTGCGACCCAGCAGGACAAGCGTCTCACCGGGTTTGATGGCAAAGCGCAAATCTTTGACCAAAACTTTATCATTGATTTGCAGACCAACATCGCGAAATTCGATGGCAACCGATAAGTCTGAGTTTGGCGATGTGGTCATGTAAATTTTGGAAGATAAAAAATGCCCGTCTTTACTGAGCTTTTATTGCGCTTTCAAGAGATTGAAACTGAATTGCTGCTGCGGGTCATACCAGGTTTGCTGGAGCGCAAAGCCGGTGTTTAAACCGAGCGAGTTGATTTGCTCAAGGTCGAATTTGTAAGAATTCTCCTTATGAATACTTTCGCCTTTTGCAAAATGGACGCGCAATTCCAAGGCTTTCAAGGTGACTGTCTGTTCTTCTTTGCTCACCAGATGCATTTCGACCCGTCCAAATTTTTTATTGTAGATGGCGCGATGTTGAAATTTTCTTAAATCGAAATCCGCATTCAACTCGCGATTCATGCGCACCAGCAAATTGAGATTAAAAGCGGCGGTGACGCCCAGCGCATCATCATAGGCGGGAATTAAAATCTCTTCGGATTTTTTCAAATCGGCACCGAGCAACAGCGCGTCTCCGACTTCAAGGATGCTGCGAACCTGTTGCAAAAAATTCATCGCCTCATCTTCGCTGAAATTGCCGATATTCGAGCCTAAAAATAAAACTACCGTGTGTTCGTTTTCATCAGCTTTAACAATCGACCGCAACGCTCTGAAATAGTCGGCGGCATAGGCTGTGATGCGTAAGCGATCATAATTTCCCAGCAACTCTTCGCTGCTGCGGCGCAAACTCTCTTCGGAAATATCTATCGGCAGATAGTGCAAAGTGGTTTGGCGTTTTAATAATGCTTCAAGCAGAAAGCGCGTCTTTTCCGCATTGCCGCTTCCGAGTTCGACGATACGCGAAGGCAAGGGTAAGTGGCTGACGATTTCATCCGACTGATTTTGTAAAATCGATTTTTCGGCGCGGGTTAAATAGTATTCCGGCAACAGGCAAATCGCTTCAAACAAGCGTGAGCCTAAATCATCGTACAAATATTTTGGTAAAAGGTATTTCTGTTTTGCGGTTAACCCCTGGCGAACGTCTTCGCTGAATGCATTGACATCACCGCCTTGAGCAAATTTATGTAGCGTTAATCTTTCTCCGGTTTCGTTGTGTGTGTGTAAAGGCATGTTGTCCTCTCTGCTCTTTATTATTGGTCACTAAAATGCTGCTGTTGATTCTAACCAGCAAATACGATTCTCGCAAAACAGATGGTTTTTGACTTCATAAAATGAATGCCGCTTTGCGTAATTTATCTTCCAACCGGGCGTGAAAGTTATTGCGGCAGCGAGTCGTTGAATTTATAACCGACTCCCCAGACCGTAAGGATATATTTAGGTTTTCTTGGATTAGCTTCGATTTTGGTTCTGAGGCGATTGACGTGCGGGTCAATGTTGCGATTGTAGCCTTCGTAGGAAGTATCCCAGATGGCATTTAATAAATCATTGCGGGCGTAAACGAATCCGGGTTTTGCTGCCAGCAGTTTGAGAATATTGAATTCGATTGGCGTCAACGAAACTTCCTTGCCATCAACCGCGACGCGGTGACGCAGCAAATCAATTTCAAGTCCGCCGTGTTTAATCGCTTCCGGTTCGGCTGGCGTCTCTTCGGCTGGCATCCAGTTATAGCGTTTAATCAAGGCATTGAGGCGCAATTCGAGTTCAACGACATCAAAGGGTTTCGGTAAATAATCATCCGCGCCGCCGGAAAATCCTTGAATTTTGTCTTCGATGGCATTTTTTTCGGTGAGCATAATGATGGGCGCTTTCACACCTTTTTCTCTCAGCAAATGACAAAGTCTGAATCCGTCGATTCCGGGCATCACCACATCGAGCAAGATTGCCTGCAATCCGGGTTGAAGCCCTTTTTCCAAACCTTGAATGCCATCCGTCGCTTCTTCGACTTCATAACCCTGATTGCGCAAATGCGATACCACCATCGTGCGAATCGAAGTGTTGTCATCGACGACGAGAATTTTTTTCTTTTGAGAAAACTCCATCAATGATTCGTTCACCGTTTAAGCCCAAGAAATTTTATATTCACCAGGTTCGTAATGAAGAAACCTTCAGCTTGTCGAATGAGAAATTATGCTTGTTGGTGAGAAATTATTGCAAACAGAATCAGTCAGGTTGATTTGTGACCGGTGAGCAGGTGAAGGAAAGCGATTTTCTCTTAACAAAAATAGACTTGCTAAAAGTCAACAATTTATCCTTACCATTTACCAGCGATTCACTTTATGAGTGTGCCGGTAAAACCAACCACTGACCCAACAGTAGCTCTTTAAGTTGCCATTGCCGGTAATTTATTTTTCCGGTATTTCAAAAATTTTTCCTGAAGCGTTAAACCGTCCGCTGACAAGCCCGCTAGTCTTCGCGTCCGCTCGTCCGCTAAATCCCGGTTGCTTGCCGCCAATACTCACTAAAAATTCGCCGGGTTCAATGATGCGCCTGCCTCGCTCATCAATAAGCGACATCTGTCTTGCGGAAATTTTAAACGTCAGTTTTTGCTTTTCACCGGGCTTTAGAAAAACGCGCTGGATGCCAACCAGCGAACGAATCGTCACAGGGACGTTTGCAACCACATCGGTCAAATAAACCTGCGTGACTTCATCACCGGCGCGATTGCCAAGGTTTTGCACATTCACACTCACCTCTAAATCATCGCCGGTCTTTATACCTGATTTAGTGAATTTCAATCCGTCGTATCTGAATGTGGTGTAGCTCAGACCAAAACCAAACGGATAGAGCGGTTCACCTCTGAAATAACGATAGGTGCGCCCCTGCATTCGATAATCTTCAAATGGCGGCAACTGGTCTGCGGATTTATAAAACGTCACAGGCAATCGCCCGCCGGGATTATAATCACCGAATAACACATCAGCGATTGCGGTTCCGCCTTCTTCGCCGGGATACCACGCCTCGAGAATTGCTGAAACATTGGCATCCGCCCAATTAACTGCAATCGCGCTGCCGTTGAGCAAAACAAGAATCATGGGTTTGCCGGTTGCGCGAACGGCTTTTAATAAACTCTCCTGGGCTTTCGGTAAATCAAGCGTGGTGCGGTCGCCACCGCGAAAACCTTCGATTTTTACCGGCATCTCTTCGCCTTCAAGGGTTGGTGAAATGCCGATGAACATCACCACGGCATCGGCTTGTCGCGCAGTTGCAACGGCTTCTTCAATCAGACGTTCGGTAAATCGCGGAAATGCCCAGACGAATTTCGCAATCGCCGAACGGGTGTCATCGTAATACTCGAAGCGAATATCATAGTCGCGCCCGGCTTCAAGGGTGACCTCTTTCAGGGTTGTGCGAATTTGATTTGCCTGTTCGACTGCCCAGGCATCAATCAATAATTTGCCGTCGAGATAAAGGCGAACGCCATCATCGGCGATTGCGCCAAGTTGATATTTGCCAGATTCGGGGGGCGTGAATTTGCCCGTCCAACGCACCGAAAAATTATCCTCATTGATTTGTGGTGCAGGTCTCCCACGACTCCAATCAAAATTGATTTGCTCGTCGGTGCGAACCAGCGCCGGTTGCCCTTGTAAATTTTTGTTATTGAAATATTCACCTTTAAAACCTGCCTGCGAACCTTTGCCATTGGTTGTCAAGGTTGACGCGAAAACCGGCGCAGCTTCTTCGCCGGTGAGGGTTGAGCCAAGCGCATATAGAACTTTTGTTGAGGGCGACACTTTTGCTTTAATGCCTGCAAGCGGCGTGGTGGATTTCGAGGGTTGTCCGTTGTAATTTCCAAGCAGGACTTCGGGCGCATCGGCATTGGGACCGATGACGGCAAGCGTTTTAATCCCCTTTTTCAGCGGCAACGTGTTGTTTTCATTTTTTAACAGCACGATGGATTCGCGTGCCGCTTTGAGCGCCAGTTCGCGATGCGCAGGTGAATCATTTTCCGAAAAGGGAATTCGCGCATAGGCAACTTTCTCCGCTGAGTCGAACATTCCCAGACGAAATCTCGCGGTCATTAAACGTTTAAGTGAAACATTGATTTCCGCTTCGCTGATTAAGCCTTCTCTGACAGCTTTCACCAGTGATCTATATTCACCTCCGCACGATAAATCGGTTCCGGCTTTAACAGATATTGCCGAAGATTCGGCTTCATTTTTAGTGACTTTATGAAAGATGTGGATGTTATAAATCGCGCCGCAATCGGAAACCACATGACCTGTGAAACCCCACTCGGTCCTCAATATGTCGGTCAAATTTTTATTCGCGCAACACGGTTCACCATTGGTGCGATTGTAAGCGCACATCACGGCAGCGGCTTTGCCTTCGATGACCGTCGCGCGAAAGGCGGGCAGATAAGTTTCGCGTAAATCTCGTTCACTGACGACGGCATTGAATCCGTGACGTTCAGGTTCGGGCCCGCTATGCACTGCATAATGTTTGGGCGTCGAAACCACTTTCCAATAATTTGGGTCATCGCCTTGTAAACCTTTAACGAACGCCACACCGAGTCGTGAAGTTAAGTAAGGGTCTTCGCCAAAAGTTTCCTGTCCGCGCCCCCATCTGGGGTCACGAAAGATGTTGATGTTGGGACTCCAAAAGGTCAGCCCTTTGTAACGACCGCGTTCATTGTTGCGGACAAATTCATGGTGTTTGGCGCGCGCTTCGGTTGAAGCGACATCGGCGACATCGTGAAGCAGTTTTTCATTCCAGGTCGCGGCAAGACCGATAGCCTGCGGAAAAACGGTTGCATAGCCGGCGCGAGCAACCCCGTGCAGGGCTTCATTCCACCAATCATATTCGGGAATGCCGAGGCGTTCGATAGCCTCGGCGTTGTTGACCATTTGCGAAACTTTTTCTTCCAATGTCATTCGCGAAATCAGATCGTCAACTCGACGTTCGATTGGCAATGAAGCGTCTTTATAGGGAAGCATGGTTTGTCCGCTTGAACGGATTTGCCGCACATCAAGCAATAAACTGAAAGCGAAAAACAAACCACACAATGCCAGCCAGCGAAATCGGCTCATAATTTTTCCTCCCGGTAAATTCACAGTGAATAAATTCTCAAGCATTATCCGTCTTTGCAAATTGAAACCTGAATTTTTATGCTAACGATGAACCTCGCGCAAAAATTTGCGCCTGATTTCAACTAAGGTGGGTCACACGCTTGTGATAATATCAGCCTTTCAAACCGCAATTGAATAAATTTTGCTCGCCATTCCGCAAGTCATTACATCTGGAGGTGGGCAATCGCTAAAGGAGAGAAGGTGACTCGAACACTGAGCATTTTTGTATTAGTTGGCGCATTGCTGGCAGGTTGCATAACCCATGCCAGTCAAGCGCAGTCTTCAGATTCAGATAAATGGGTAGATTATGCTTCGGCAGATTATGACATTCTGCCAAACCTTACCTATGCAATAGCCAACAATAGCGAATTAAAACTTGATTTATATCTCCCCAGAAATCGCAGCACCCCTTTGCCAACTTTGATGCTCTTTCATGGCGGCGGCTGGGTTGACGGGGCGAAAGAGCGCAATGTGATGCAACTCCTGCCTTACCTCTCCTTTGGTTGGGCGGTCATCAATGTAGAGTATCGTTTGGCGCGCAATTCTTTAGCTCCGGCTGCGGTTGAAGATTGTCGTTGTGCGCTTCGCTGGGTGATGTATCACGCGAAAGATTACAATCTGGATACTGCAAAAATTATTTTAACCGGTGGTTCCGCAGGAGGGCATCTGGCGCTAATTACCGGAATGTTGCCCGCACAGTCTGCATTTGACCGGCAATGTCCAACTGATAGCAGCACGCGCTGGCGCGAAGGCAGCGAACCGCAATTGAAAGTCGCTGCAATTATTAACTGGTACGGCATCACCGATGTTGCCGATTTATTGGAAGGCACCAATGCCAAACACTATGCCATCGAATGGTTCGGCAGTTTAACTAATCGACAGGAACTTGCCAAACAGCTTTCGCCAATTAATTACGTTCGCGCAGGGCTTCCGGCGATTATTACTCTTCACGGTGATGGCGACGATGTTGTGCCCTATGCCCATGCGACACGTCTTCACGAAGCATTGGATAAAGCCGGTGTCGTTAATCAACTGGTTACGGTTCGCGGCGCAAAACATGGCGGATTTAATCGACAACAGATGATCAATGGATTTACCGAAATCAGAACCTTTCTGCGTAAACAAAAGCTTTTGAAGGCAGAATAATGCAGTTAAGATTCGCAAGGTCTGCAAATGATTACCGACCCTATTAAAAATGTTTGAGGAGAGAGTTGAAATATGAAGCGTAAGATTTTGGGGTTCGTCATTTTTCTGGTCGCAGGGCTACCTGGCGGTTCGGGCAACACTCAGGCGCAGCATTTGTCCGAAGCGACTTCGCAAACCAAAGAGATTGCCGTCACTATTGATGATTTGCCGCTTAATGGCTCACACATTGAACTCAAACGATTGCAGACGATGACCGATAAAATTCTAAGCGGCATTAAGCACTATAAAATTCCAACTGTCGGATTTGTAAACGAATCGCTGCTTTATACACCCAATGAAACCGATGCGCGGATTGCCCTCTTAAAAGCCTGGTTTGATTCGGGAGTCGAACTTGGCAATCACACCTTTTCGCATATGGGGTTCAAGGACAATTCGCTTGCCAATTATCAGGATGATTTCATTCGCGGGGATGCCTTCATCAAAATATTAATGAAGCAACGGGGGCAAGCGGTCAGGTATTTTCGTCATCCATTTTTGCAAATGGGCAACACGCCTGAAATTGAAAAATCATTTGAGAAATTTATTGCTGAACGCGGTTACCAAATCGCACCCGTGACTATTGACACGATGGATTGGATGTTTCTGGCGGCTTACGGCAAAGCCAAAAATCAAGGCGACAGTGAAATGGTAAAACGTGTGTCTGAGGAATACTTGAAGTTCGTTGATTTGAAGTTTGCTTTTTGCGAACAACTGACCGGTGAACTATTCGGTTATCCGATAAAACATATTCTTCTTCTGCACGCCAATGAACTCAACGCCGATAATTTTGACGGTCTGGTGAAAATAATAAAAAATCGCGGCTATCAATTTATTACTTTGGAAGCGGCATTAAAAGACCCGGTTTATCGCTTTCCCGATACTTACATCAGCACCTCAGACTGGTTAGCGCAATGGGCTTTCAATAAAGGAAAAAAATTTGCCCCGTCACCGTCGCCGCTGGAGTTCATTCAGAAAGCCTTTTCGGACGCTCAGAAATGATCAGGCTGATTTCATCCGTTCTTTTATTGCATATCCATGACTATTAACAATCATCACCAACTTCTGAAATCCAGCCTTCAGGTTTTGCTTGTGGCGATTATTTTCGCCGGAACTCAAGCACAAGCAGAGGACGGTTATCGTTTGTGGTTACGCTACGATTTATTGCCTGAGCAATCCCTCAAGGTCTATCAAGCACAACTTAAATCAATACTAATTGAAGGCGATTCGCCAACCTTAAAGGCAATTCGTAATGAATTGATGGATGGCTGCAATGGTTTACTCGGTCGCGCGATTCCCTTTACAAATACCGTTGAAGGCAACGGCGCATTGATTATCGGAACTCCGACGAGTTCGCCGATGATTACGAGTCTCAAATGGCAACGACAATTGAATGCCTTAGGCGCAGAAGGTTTCATCATACGTTCGACGAAAATCAATAATCATTCTGTCACCGTGATTGCCTCGAACGGTGAAACCGGATTGCTTTATGGCGCATTCCATTTTTTGCGTTTAATGCAAACCCTGCAACCGATTCATCAATTGAATGTGAGCCAAAAGCCGCGCCTGCAACTAAGAATGCTCAATCATTGGGACAATCTCGACGGCAGCATCGAACGCGGCTATGCGGGAAAATCTTTGTGGAACTGGCAGGAGTTGCCTGACCGCATCGATTCCCGACTCCGCGATTATGCGCGCGCCAACGCATCGCTTGGCATCAATGCGACGGCGCTAAATAACGTCAACGCCAATGCCCAGATTTTAAACGCCGAATACTTACACAAGGTCGCGGCAATCGCGGCGGTCTTTCGCCCTTATGGTATTCGCGTTTTTTTATCGGCGCGATTTTCTGCACCGATGGAATCAGGCGGCTTGAAAACCGCTGACCCACTCGACACAGATGTTGCTGCATGGTGGAAGAAAAAAGCCGACGAGATTTACCAACTCATTCCTGATTTTGGTGGCTTTCTGGTTAAAGCCAATAGCGAAGGTCAACCGGGACCGCGAACCTATAATCGCAATCATGTTGACGGCGCGAATATGCTGGCTAAGGCAGTGGCTGCGCATCAGGGCATGGTGATTTGGCGGGCATTTGTTTACGACATGAAACCGGGTTATGACCGCGCCGGCGCGGCGTATGAGAACTTGCAACCGTTTGACGGGAAATTTGCTGCGAATGTTTTATTGCAAGTTAAAAACGGCCCTATTGATTTCCAACCGCGTGAGCCTTTTCATCCGCTGTTTGGCGCGATGCCGAAAACTCAGGTGATGCCGGAATTGCAAATTACTCAGGAATATCTTGGTTTTTCCAATCATCTGGTTTTTCTTGCAGAGATGTGGCGCGAAATTCTCGACTCTGATACCTATGCGAAAGGGCGCGGTTCGACAGTTATCAAAGTTGTTGATGGCAGTTTGTTCAAACAAAGACTCACAGGCATTGCCGGTGTTGCCAATACCGGAACCGATACCAACTGGACGGGGCATCATTTTGCGCAGGCAAACTGGTATGCCTTTGGGCGACTCGCCTGGAATCCCGATTTGTCTTCCAAACAGATTGCCGAAGAGTGGGTGAAGATGACCCTGACGCGCGAGTCGCAGGCTGCTGAAACTTTGGTTCAGATGCTGCTTGAATCTCACGAAGCGTTGGTCGATTATATGACGCCGCTTGGTTTGCATCACATAATATGGGGCGGGCATCATTACGGACCTGCGCCCTGGTGGGACACGGAAAAACGTGATGACTGGAATCCCACTTATTATCACAAAGCTGATGAACGCGGCATCGGCTTTGACCGTACCAAAACCGGCAGCAACACGGTGAGTCAGTATTTTCCGCCGGTGCGCAATCGCTTTGCTAATGTATCCAGGTGTCCTGAAAAATTCCTGCTCTGGTTTCATCACCTCCCTTGGGATTATCGAATGCGTTCAGGTCAGACATTGTGGGATGAATTAGCATTGCATTACCAACGTGGCGTTGACTGGACGCGAGCCGCACGCAAAAAATGGGACTCGATGGGTAATGTGATTGACGCGCAACGTCACGCCGAAGCAGCGAAGAAGTTAGCGATACAAGAGCGTGATGCCATTCATTGGCGTGATGCGGTGTTGCTCTATTTTCAAAGCTTTTCCAAACGACCGCTTCCGAAAGGCGTAGAGCCACCGCAGAAAACCCTTGAGGAATACAAAGCTAAAAGTTTGGATTGGTAATCTGTCGGTCGCCCGACAGGGATGGCATAGCATAATTGACGCCCGTGCTCATGCTTGGGCAACAGGGGGCTACCCATGAAGATTGTTGATATTCGAGCGACAACTGTTACCGTCCCGCTTGAAGCGCCGCTGCGCCACGCCAACGGCTGCCATTGGGGGCGTTTTGTGCGCACTATCGTTGAGGTTGAAACCGATGAAGGAATCATCGGGCTTGGTGAAATGGGCGGTGGCGGTGAATCGGCGGAATCGGTGTTTCGCGCCATGAAAAATTATCTTGTCGGGCATGACCCCGCGCGACTTGAAGAGATGCGCTTTCTGATTGCCAATCCGACAGCCTCGCTTTATAACAATCGCACACAAATTCTCGCGGCGCTTGAATTCGCCTGTCTCGATATTCTTGGACAAAAATGGAATGTACCGGTTTCGGAAATTCTCGGCGGTCGATTGCAGGAACGTGTGCCTTTCGCATCCTATCTTTTCTTTCGCTATCCGAATCCCCAAGATGGCACAGGTGAAGTCCGAACTGTTGAACAACTCGTAGCGCATGCGCGTGAGTTAAAAGCGCGCTTCGGGTTCACTTCACACAAACTTAAAGGCGGCGTATTTGCGCCTGAATATGAATTGGAAGGCTATCGCGCGGTTGCTGCTGCGCTAGATGGCGATAGGTTTCGCTTCGATCCGAATGGCGTCTGGTCAACTGAGCAAGCCATCTGGTTCGGGCAACAAATTGCAGACATAAAAAACGATTATCTGGAAGACCCGGTGTTCGGGTTGAACGGCATGCGACGGGTGCGTGAAAAAGTGCGAATGCCGCTTGCGACCAACACAGTGGTTGTCAATTTTGAACAACTCGCAACTAATGTTTTGAATACGGCAGTTGATGTCATCTTGCTTGATACGACTTTTTGGGGCGGCATTCGTGCCTGCGTTAAAGCCGCAGGCATCTGCGAAACTTTTCAACTCGGGGTTGCGGTGCATTCATCCGGTGAACTCGGCATCCAACTCGCAACCATGTTGCACCTCGGCGCAGTGATTCCGAATCTATCGTTTGCAGCCGATGCGCATTACCATCACCTTATCGACGACATTATCGAAGGCGGAAAATTTCAATATGAGAATGGCTCGATTGCGGTTCCCACAGGCGCAGGACTCGGTGTAAAACTCGACCGTGATAAATTGATGGACTATAGCGCGCTTTATAAACGATTGGGGGCTTATCCATACGATCAAGACCCCTTGAGGATTGGATGGACGCCGACGATTCCCAATAATCGTTGGGCTGACCCGTTGGATGCGAGGCAGCCCACTAATATCGCTTTTTGATTATTGAATGTAAAAATGGTGACTGATCAAATGGTCTCTTTCTTAATCTCATCTCACCGCGCAAGCCACATCTTGATGCTTTTTGTCACCATCTCTGAGGCGTCCTGTTGCACAAAGTGACCAGCGCCGGGAATGGTGACAAGGGTTAAATCTTTTTCCACCCACTCCCAGGTATTATTCAATGCCCCGGCAAGCAGCGCCGTATCGCTGAGTCCATGAATTAACAGCACAGGCATTTTAATTTTAATCACCGGCGACGGGTCTTCTTGATAAGGCTCACGCGGATAGTTGCGTTTGTAATAGTTGAGCATCGCTTCAAAATCGGAACGCTTGAAGGCTTCAATATATTTTTCACGAGCCTTTGGGTCTTTCACCCAACGCGCCAAGCCCTCAGCCGTGAGTTGTTTTTCAGCACCCTCTTTTTGAAAAGCGCGCGCATAGGCACTGTTTTGCTGTTGCTTGGGATTGGTTGCGAGTTCGCGCGCCAGTCCTCGCGGATGCGGTAAGTTGAGAATAATTAATTTCTCGGTCATATCAGGCATTGCCATCGCAAATGACCAGGCTACGAAACCGCCCCAATCGTGGCCGACAATGATGGCTTTATCTTTACCGAGATGTTTGATGACCGCAGCAACATCACTCACCAAAAATTTAATATCGTAATTTTCTACACCCTTGGGTTTGTCGCTGAGGTTGTAACCGCGCTGGTCAATGGCTACAGCTTGATAGTTCGCAGAAAGCGCCGCCATTTGATCGCGCCAAGTATACCAGAAATCCGGAAAGCCGTGAATCATGACAATGAGCGGTCCTTGACCAATGCTGGCATAGTGAATTTTCACACCACTATTATCTGCATACCCGTGCTTAACCTTGCTCTCAAAATCCGTATCAGCCTGAGCTGTTGGGTTGCATAGAAGAAAGACCAACGACAACAAGAATGCGACGAATAGTTCTTTCATTAGGCTTAATCCTCTCTTGTATCAATAATTCGGAAATCGTGGCTCATGTTGTATAAGAAAAACGAAAAGCGGACAAGCCCTCCTCTTTGATTTTTACTCAAAGTTAAAGCTTGTCCGCGAATCTGTTTTGGAATTGATTGGCAACTCCTCATTGAATGCCAATCGGTGAAAACTGTTTCGTGAGTTCTTCTACATCAATCGCATCGGCATGACGATATAGCGATAATCGCAACCTTCATCTTTTGCCGGGCGAATTAATGCAGGGCTTTGTTCATCTTTAAATTCAATCACCACTTCATCGGAACTGACGACATTGAAAAAGTCCAGGAGGTATTGCGCATTAAACCCGATAAAGACGCTTGCATCTGTGTAATCAATCGGAATGGTTTCGCGCAGTTCACCGACATCGGCGCTTTGCGAGGTGATATTGAGTTTGGATTTTTCAAACTCAAATTTCACACTATGACTTCTTTCATCAGCCATCAAAGCCGCGCGTTTGATTGCCTGCGCAATTCGCTCTGTATTAAGCGGCACCGCTTTATCATTGTTTTTAGGAATGACCAGTTCATAGTTGGGAAATTGCCCGGCTAGTTTCCTGGAGGTAAATCTCCTTGCGCCAATTTTGAAATAGAGATGATTTTCATCAGTCGCAAACTCCATAGGTTCTTCTACTCCGGTTGTGAGTTTCAAAATTTCCGACAAGGCTTTTTTAGGAATAATGAAACTCTTCTTTTCAGCAACCTGATTTTGTTCATGGGCAACGCTCGCTAAGGCTAAACGGTGACCGTCGGTTGCTACCATTTCCAGCTTATCGACATCTGTAACGAACATCGCTCCGTTGAGCGCATAACGCGATTCTTCCTGAGTGATGGCATAGATGGTTCTTTGAATCAGGTTGTTCATTACGCTGGCTGATAAGGTTGTGTCGTAGTTTTCTGCCATTGTTGTTGACGGAAAATTTTCTTTTGATTGCCCGACAATTTTAAATTCTGAAGAGCCACACAAAATTTTTACCCAGTCATTGTCTTCTTTTAGGAAATGGATTTCGGCATCCGGCAGGTTGCGAACAATATCAAATAATTTCTTTGCCTGAACCACAACGGCTCCCGGTGTAGCGACATCCGCTGCACAAACAGTCTGAAGCGAAATATCAAGGTCTGTAGCCAAAAATGCGATGGTCGAAGCATCTGTGGCTTCTATTAGTATATTAGAGAGTATTGGAATGGTGTTCTTTTTTTCCACAACTCCCTGTAAGGCATTCAACTCCTTTAGTATTTCCGCTTTATTAATACTGAATTTCATAAAAAGCTCCTTTCAACTCATTTTTTTACTCATTCCTTTATTCTTTAAGAATTTTCCTCAACGACTGCCTCTTATACTAATTTTCCTAATAAAAAAAATACTATTTTCTATAGTAGTAGTAGTAGTGGCTGTGGAAAAGTGGAGCCATACATCTAAATTAAGAAAATAAAGAGCTATTTGTAAATTCAGGTTGTGGAAAACCCTGTTGTAAACTTGTGGAAAAAACGCCTTTTCTGTGGAACCTTTTTCTAAACTAGATTTTTTCAACAGGTTCCACAGCGGTTCCACAACACCTAACTGTGGAAAAAACTAGTATTTTATTTAATATCAACAATTAAACTGTTGATAACCTTGTGGAAAACCTTATCTGTCTTACAAAGCTGAGCAATTTTATTTATGCTGTGCAAAACTGTTGTATGATGTTTTCCACCAAATTCTCGACCTATCTCTGGAAGACTGGTTTTTGTAAGTGATTTACATAAATACATTGCTACCTGTCTTGGCACTGCAACACTGCGGGAATTATTCTTCGATTTAAGGTCTGACACCTTTAAACCATAGTAGTTCGCGACTACTTTTTGAATTTGAATGATGGTAATGCCAGCACTTTCTTCTTCAATAATATTCTTGAGAACCTCCTGGGCAAGCTCTATCCCTAAAGGCAAACCTTTCAGTGAAGCATAAGCAACAAGTCTTACCAGCGACCCTTCTAACTCGCGTATATTCGATTTTATTTTACTGGCTATAAACAAGGCTACATTATCCGGCAGATCTATTTTTTCTAATTCAGCCTTTCGTTTTAAAATTGCAACCTTAGTTTCTAGATCAGGTGGCTGAATATCTGCAATTAATCCCCATTCAAACCGGGAATGTAAACGTTCTTCCAGTGTGGGAATCTCTCGTGGCGGACAATCACTTGAGATAACGATTTGTTTTTGCGAATCATATAGCGCATTAAAAGTATGGAAAAATTCTTCCTGGGTTCGCTCCTTGCCGGCAATGAATTGAATATCATCCATCAATAATATATCAATATTTCGATATTTTTCTCTAAAAGTAATGGTTTTATCGTAACGTATGGCATTAATCAGCTCATTCATAAACTTTTCCGAAGAGATATAAGCCAGCTTTACCTTATTATTTCTACCCTTAATCGCATGCCCAATGGCATGCATTAAGTGAGTTTTCCCCAAGCCTACACCGCCATAAATATATAGTGGGTTATAGGTTTTAGATGGCATATCCACGACAGCCAGGGAGGCTGCATGAGCAAATTGATTACAGGAACCAACCACAAAAGTTTCAAATGTATATTTTGGGTTGAGCAGCGGTTCAACATTTTCCAGTTCAAACGCTGGCTGGGTTCCCGTTACGGTCAGATCATGAAAATTAATCAATGGTGGTTTAGCAGGCTTATTCGCAATTTGTGAATTGCCATTATTAACTACCCCCTCAGCTTTTCCTTTTTCTTCAATTAAGAAGCTTAAATTATAGCCGTCCAAATCCAATTCTCTGATAGACTCTTCTAAAACATCTGAATAATTATTGATTATCCAATCTCTACAAAATTCATTGGGTACTTTTAGCAAAAAAGTGGAATTATCAATTGCCGCATAAGAAATCGGTTTAAACCAGGTATTGAAACTTTGATAATTTACCCTTTTGGAAATAGAAGATAGAATCGCTGAGAGCAAGTCCGATTGCATTTTAGGTTACCGCCTGTTTACTTAAATTTTTTGTGAGTGAAAATGCTGAATATACTTACTCAAAATGCCAATACGAAAGCGCATTAACTTAACTAAGTGGTTGAGAATTGGAGATGACAAATTTGAGTTAAGCCGTTTTCACTCTATCACAAATCATACTTCTTGAGCAAACGGAAGTTAAGGCAATAAAAGGATTATATCCTAAGCTATTATTTATACTTTTTAAATGGGAGGCAGAAGGTATACTGCCTTCAAAATTTATTTTTTAGTGTGAAAGCTGATTACAAAAAGGATAGTTTATGTATTCCAAATAGTTTCACGTGAAACTATTTGGAATACGCAGAGTATTTTTCTGGTTATAATTTTTTTTCAACCTAATTGAAAGAAAACGATGAAAGCACAGTAGATGAGGTAAACCTTGCTCACCTTTTAAAAAAGTGAAAACATTGACAGGGGGCGTAAAATAACCTTGTTGCCCTGATATTACGGATAAAAGTTATTTTTAAATTGCCCCCTCGGAAAATAATTCATGCAAATACCGATTCTAAACCAAAAAAGAAAAGTCTTGTTTGCCTTTGAGGAAACTTCAAAAAATATCATACAGGCATATGGTAAATTGGCTTCCAATGATTTTAACCAGGCACAGGCGCTTTTTGATCAATCAATAAATCTTCTCGATTCGGAGATTTGCAGAAAAATGGTTGCTGATGATGTTTTAACCAGTAATAAGTGGAAAAAAGAGTATACGGAAGCGCTTTTAGGGAAGGCTAAAACACTATTTGCTTTGGAAAAACATAGTGGAGCTTATCATCAAGCAGAAAGATTGTTAAATGAAGGATTTAAAATAAGGAATGAGTGGTTGGAAGGGCATGAATTAATGGCGCAATATGCCTTAGCTATAGGATTTGGAAAAGAGGCTCGAGAACACATAAAACGGATATTATCAATAGACCCAAATTATAATAATGCAGTTCATTTAATGGCGGTTGCCGATTTCGAGTGTGGTGGTTATCAGGAAGCGGTTAAAAAATTCAGTACACTTCCGGAATCATCCAATACACTTTGTTATACAGCTCGCTGTTACTTAAAAGTTGGGGATTTCGATTCTGGAATAACGCTTCTTGAGCGTGCCGAGGCGCGTTTTGGTGAAAATTATGAGATTAATTATTTCTTGGGTTGCGCTTATGGATGGTCTGGTCGCTTCGACGATGCGCGACGCATCTTGGGCCAACTGATTCGCTGGGTTCCTCGCCGTCCGGAGCCTTTAATTCAATTGGGAAATGTGTGTTTGATGTCAGGATGGTATGAGGAAGCAGAACGCTTTTACAAAGAGGCTTTGAAATATAATCTCCAAAATGTAGAGACAATTTTTTATGGACTCGCAACCATCTGTCTTTTGACCAATAGAGTTTTCGAGTTTACTGATTATCAGCAAAAAATCGAGGTGAATAAAAATGCCACAGACCTAAATTATTGTCTGCTCGCAGCACAAATGGAATTGAATAATGATCTTGAGAAAAGCCTAATGCAGTATGAATTAGTCCAATCAGTCGAGCTGTTAGGTATTGTGAAATTAAGGATGGGGTTGTTGCAATTTAAATTAAGAAATTATCCCGCTGCTTTGTGGAGCCTGAAGCAATCATCTCAATATCACCCCAATGATAAACACCTAATTAAAATGCTTGGGGCAGCGGCAATTTTTTCCGGTGAATACGCTGAAGCGATTAAATACTGGGGGCGTTTAAGTGAGGAAGATGGGATTCCTAATGAGGCTTTTAAAAATGCTTTTCAAGGTCTGATTCAGCAATTGATAACTAGAAGATTGATTGATGAAGCAATCCTCTGGTTGGAAAATTATATTGAAAAGAATAAAGATGAAGACATCTCCAAAAAACTTGCTGAAATTTGTTTTACATATGCAATTGATTTATTAAGCCAAAAGCAGCCAGATTTTGAAAAGATAAAAAAATTACTAAATACAGGTAAGTTTATTACAAATAATTTAAAGTATGATTATGGTTTGAGTTTAGTAGATTTAAAACAGAAAGATTATGCAATCGCAGTGGAGAGATTGCGGTTCATTCTGGCAGCAAATTCAATTAATCCAGGTGCCAGTTACCATCTGGGATTAGCACTGTATTTAGCAGACGAAGTAACGGCTGCTGAAAATGTCCTCAGACATGGCGTGGCTGTAGCTTATAAACAGCCCAAAAAAAGCGGTCGGTTAAAAATCGCATTAGCTTACGTGCTGATGGTTCAAAAGCGCTACAACAAGGCGATAATAACTTTAGACGAACTATTAACTGGCGAAGAGAAGCAACCCACAGCGATAATTGAAACTGCATTAGATTTAAAAATTCGCTGTTTAGCATTAAGTGGGAAGTGGGAAGCCGCCGAGCGCCTGGCGGTCAAACTGCTCCCACATCGGCAGTTTGAAACGGCAAATGTGATTTTAGGAAAGCGCTGTCTTGAAATGGGAGATTATTTTGCGGGATTTTTATTAATAGAAAGCTGTTTAATTAAAAGCCAACCTGACAGTTTTGCAAGCCTGGGATTGAATAAAAAGATGCAGGATGCGCTTGCACAACTTGCCGTAAAAATCGCTGTGACAAATATTCTCAATCAGAGATTAGATGATGCTAAATCAATCATTGAGCGAACACTGGCATTGATTGATCAAACCAATGATATTGAAAAACCCCTAAGAGTTTTTTACAAAGCCTTAGAAATGGATGATAGGCAGGTCATCAAGAATTTAGCGGATATTTATAAAGATGTGCCCGTCAAGTTGGAATTACAAGCAGATGATTTCACTCCTTCAGATAAATATATTCCCATCGTTTTGCCAGCCAAATTGCCCTCCATCGAGAATATAATTGAAGCGCCAAAGTTTAATCCCGCAGATTGGGATGCTTCACCTTATCCAAACCCGATGGTTTTCTTTGATCGTTAAATAGATAGCTTATTTGCCTGCGAAGAGTGCCGCTTCACCCGCTGTAATAATCAAAAAGCCACGGTTGTGAGTTATTTTATAAGGAACGTTGTGCGATGCATCAAGAACGATGCGCACGACGCCATCGGATGGTTGACCAACTCGCACTTTTGAGATAGCTGATGAGTTGACCCGCAGAGTTTTGTATCCAATAGCGTTTTCTGCTCCGATGACATCGACAACAATGCGTGAAGGATTGCGCAAAGTGAAATCTGAATACTGGGCTTGGGTATTGGTTTTTACGAATACCTGGACGCCGTTGCCAAGCGCTTTGGCGCTGATGCTGCCAACGATGGATGACGACGGCAAAGGAAATTCCCTGGTTTTATTTAGTATTTGCGCATCAGCATTGGCTATCGTTTCCCTATTAAAAGGCTCGACATCGACGGTGTTTGAGGCGAGTTTTGCAGTATTGATAACCCGAAGGCTGAAAAGCCCTAGCGATTGGTATTTATGTTCGGGAATTTTTATCAGCAATTCATCAGTAGTTAAACTGTCAGGTTTTTGCCTGAATAAAACGGCTCCAGCCTTAATGAATTCAACAACATTGCCTTCTTGAAAATTTGAACCGCCAATTTTAATCCGCAAATTCCCTGCTTCGTTCTTCGCAGGCTTAATAATAACCCGACTGATTTGCGGCGCGGCACGAGTTCCTTGAGGCTTCGCTTCATCGGTTGACGCGGTTCTCACATTAAATTTCCAGCCGCCGCGTTCAATAAGTTCGGTCAGCTTTCCATCCAAAGCAATTTCCAAAGTTTTGCTAGAACGGAAGCGCACACGCGAGGCATCAATTTGAATTTGATTGCCCGCGCCATCGCGCATTGTCACCCTCGGAATGGCTTTGGATACCGGCGTCATTATCGTTGAGCGATTGCTGGAGAGAGCAGGTGGATTTGGAGAAGGAGTTGTCAGGTTCTCAGCTAGTGAATAGTCCGGTTTTAAAATACGTTCATCAGTTTCTTGAGAACTGACGAAATCGAAATCAATAATTGAAATTTCATCACGATGGGCATTGCGTTTTGCAGCAATAATTTTCTGTGCAGCGCCATTAAAAGCAATGCTCATCAATTCCCCGCCGAGCAAAAGATGCGAATGCAATTCACCGGTTGCCGTATTGAATGCAAAAAGCATCCCGCTTTTTGCGCCCACGAAAGCCAACGAAGCATCATCATTAAATACAACATTATTGATGTCAGAAAACTCGATTGGCTCCGGCGGGTCGAAAATGCTTCGCCCTTGTAGTTGGCCTCTGGAACCGACAGCAATCATCACGCCGCCAGATTGATTAGCAGTTGTTGAATGCGTGCGAGTGATGGCGATTAATTCTTCGCGATTTTGATTTCGGGCAAGCGAAATTCGCTGTGGTGAGGGAAACACTTTCAAGGTGCTGAGCAATTCGCCAGTCGTAACCTCAATCGCAAACAGGGATTCACCTTGGCTCGCAGCGATGTAGGCAATACGCCCGTCAATACTTAGCGCAGGATTGTTTGATTCAGCAAAATGTGCATTTTTAGGCGCAAATGTTGATATTTGAGTTAAAAGTCCGTTCGCGTCGAGTTTAATGATTGAAAGCGTATTGGCTGCTGCGCTGGCTACGGCAATAAAGTGATTAGCTCCGACATTTCGTAAAGCGATCTCCGATGGTTGTCCCGCAAGGGTTAATTGTCCGATGATTTGTCCGGTAGTTGTGCTGAATGAATAGAGCATTGATTGGTTGAAACTTGAAGCAATCAGACCAAAGCGTCCATCGCTAGTCAGATGAGCGCGCGAGGCAGGCGTTAAGCGAGCGGTTTTCGGCAAAATCGTCAGCGCGGCAATTTCCAATTCTTTGGGTCTGGTGGCATCAATTATGGAAACACTTGCAGGTTTATCATGTTCAGGGTCATTGACTGCCGGTACAGCGAGCAACCGGCGAGAGTCGGTTTCAACCAGGGAAATAGCTCCAGCGTTTTCGCCCACCACTACCGAAGACATGATTCTGCCCGTTACTGTGCTAAACGACAGGGCTGAACCTGTCGTCGCAGAGGCGATGAACCCAACCTTGCCATTGACAGTTAAAACCGGGAAACAACGTTCATCAATAATTGCCTCCGATGGTAATAAGACGCTGCGGCTTTCTCCAAATTTTGTGCGGTCACCGTTGACCTGAACAGCGATTATACAAAAGAAAAAAAGACTAACAGCAAGCGTTAATTGTTTCCAACAGACCTTCATTGCTCGCTCCTACACAAATTGGTTGATTGAGTTAAGGCTAATGAACCACAAAGGGGCATTCGACAATGCCAGGCACTCGGTTACTAAATTGCTTCCCACCAAGCTGCAAAGCCTAACGTTTGAGGAGGCATTATCATAGCCTAACGGGCAACCCCGCACAATAGAGAGGGCAGAGACCTTCATTACAGATAATCGACACTCTGAAACCCCGTTTCCATCATATGCCAGGCATCAACCCAACTCAATACTTTTTACCTGTTTGGGTAACTTAACCAATCACAACCGAAATTTTGTATCGTCAGTATGATTTATCAAAGGAATGAGGAAAATTGGGTTTGATAAAACCCCCAAAAATAATTGAGACGATTACGAATGTTGACAGGCAAACTCCAGTCATCTATCTTGGTGACTCGAAATATTTTTTGCAACAACGGTACAAAAATTTGCGTAGCCAATTTGGGTTACACAGAAAGTCTTATGAAAAGCTTTACCGCACAACTTACGGAAACCGCTAAAAGCGTCGCTGTACAACTCGTTTGTACTGAGCAACCGCTTTACGTCCAGTCCGCAGACTGGCGAATGGTGCGCTCAATTCACCTGGAAAAACAGGTTTTGCAAAAACCGTGAAAGATAAAAAACTTCAAGCACGAAAGCCGCCAGCATCGAGTTTGATGTTGGCGGCTTTTGAATTTTCAGGAGTGTTATGGCTTCGGCAACCTATAAACAATTGCTCACTCACAATCAAGATTTTCGACGGCTCTGGTCAGGTCAGGTCATCAGTGAACTCGGCAACTGGTTCTCATTTATTGCAGAACTCGGACTCGTCAGAATGTTTTCGGGTTCGGCAATCGCCACCACCGCCTTGATGGCGGCGCGTATGCTTCCCTTTCTGTTGGTCGCGCCCTTTGCAGGGGTGTGTGCAGACCGTCTGCCGCGCAAAAAAATAATGATCATCACCGATTTACTGCGCGCAGCGATTGCCATCGTTTATATTCCGGCGATGGCATACGGGCAGGTGTGGGTCATTATTCTTTGCAGCTTTGTGATGCTGTCGCTCACCATGTTTTTTGATGCGGCGAAAAACGCAGCAACTCCCAATATCGTAAACTCGCGTGAATTGCTTACTGCTAATGTTCTCATGCTTTCAAATCGCTTTTTGCAATACACCTTGGGTGTGGCGCTCGGCGGACTGGTAGCGGCGCAGTTTGGTTACACGACGGCTTTCGTGGTGAATTCAATCTCGTTTATTGCGTCAGCATTGTTTATCGCGCCGATATCCGGGGCGAAGATGCGCAAACCGGTTGAAGAAAATCTGTTATCCGCTAATGAACAGAATAATGTCAATCCGTTGACGGTTAATCAGTTTACAAATCAAGCATCAACTGAAAAACCTAAGATACATTTCTTTGCGGATTTGCGCGAAGGTCTGTCATACATCTGGGCAACGCCTTTTGTGCGTGCGGTCATATTAGTCAACATCGCCTGGGCAACTGGCGGAGGGATGCCGAATATTTTATTCGAGCAAATCGGTGGGCACGTTTTCAAAATCGGGGAACGCGGCGACTGGAGCGTTGCAGCGATGTTTGCCTCGGCAGGCTTGGGAGTATTTTTAGGCATGGTGCTGGCGCGTCGTGCCGGAGATTATCTCGTCGAAGAGAAAAAGGCTGCCTACTTCATCGGCTGGTCGTTGCTCGCGCATGGAATTTTATTTGCGGCAGCGGGTTTGATGTCATCCTTATTTACCATGCTGCCATTTATTGCTGCCAGTCGTTTCCTGTTAGGGTTGGAATTCGGGGTGCAGGAAACCATGGTGATGCGCGTCTTACCTGATGATTATCGCGGACGGGTGTTTACCACTGACCGCTCGTTGGAATTTGGCATGATGACCTTTTCAATGGGCGTGGCGACTTGGTTATTGAATTCGATAACCCCGCTACAGGCAATCATCGTGTCCGGTTTGCTGTCGGCAACGCCCGGTCTGTGGTGGCTCATCGCCATCAGCTTCGCAAAATTCCGCGTCCCCTCAAACGCCGTCCGCGAAAGCTTCGGGGATTAAATCGAGAAGCGGTAAATATAAGGTCGCAAGAATCGCGCTTGCGACCTTAATATTTACTCTCTTTCAAAAAGATTTATGCAGGAAATAACTTTACATTCACCAGACCAGTTGCCGGATATTGCCGGAGATAATGAATTAATTTTCGTCTGGGACCAACTGGAATGGGAGAGCCTCATCTGTTACGGCAATTTAATCGTCTGGCGGGAATGGACGGGATGGGAAGTTTACGAACGATTCGAGGAAATCCTTGCCATCCTCAAACAAAAATATGGTAAACGGTTGATTGATGTGGTGCCGACCTTGCGCAGCCATTATGCCCTGTTTGGCGATAGTTCAAGGGCAAGCGGTCACGTTTATAACGCCCGCGCCGACCTGCTGAAAAACGAATAAAAGATTAATGTCTTCGATTTTAGTGCGTTTGATTGTTTAACTGTTCACTGGTCAACACCGCTTCTTTAACGATTCGCTCAATCAGACTTTCGGGTATTTCGGAAATATCCTGAAAGCGAATGCAGCCTTTGCGAATTTCAATGCCGGAAAGTTCCGGTTGAAAATTTTCCAACTCTAACCCTTCATGCAAATAAAAACGGAGTTGGTTTTCCAGAGCAGAAAACGCGCAAAGCATGCCGTTGTATTCGTAATAAGGCATATTAAACCGCATCACTTCTCTGGCTTGCGGCGCAACGCGGCGAATAATCGCGCGTAGCTTTTCAAGGGACGAACGGCGGCGTTCGTCAAGAGCTAACAAATATTCATCTACATCATTGAAATTACTATATCGGCTTCTGGTCGCCATACACTCCTCACCAGAAAAAATATGGGGACCCACCACGCCAATATAAGAGCAATTCCGCCCCTACAAAATAGTTTTCTTAAAACAATGAGTGTTTATTTTGAGATGCGACTGAGGAGAGGAAACTGTAAAGAGGAATCCTTAGCAGCCGAAGTCAAATCCTTTTGTAGGGATTGTGCTTTATGCTGATTCATGCCTTCGGAATCAATCCACGATTCGGCGTTGTGCCAATGAATATCAATGAACCCGGATTCATATTCAATCTGCCCCCGCGGTTCATTGGCTTCAATGCCGAGCGCCGAAACCAGGAGACCAAGCCAGTGTTCGCCTGTCAGGTTCAGGCGACCAAGCGATGCGGAAATAATCAGATGGTCGCGCGCCCGGGTTGCCGCGACATAGAGCAAACGCTTCTTTTCTGCCCGTTCCATCTGCGCTTCGATTCGCTTAATCAACCTGAAAGCGGCTACAGGAGCCGATTTTCTGTCAATCTCTTTTTCATCGCGCAAATTAACGGCGACGCCTAAATCGGGATGGGTAGCGAAAATCGCTTTATCAGAGTTGCCTGCATAAGCCGCATCAACGATCCAGACAATCGGAAACTCCAACCCTTTTGATTTATGCACAGTCATAATTTTTACCGCGCCGGTTTCTTCTATCGTCGCTTCGCCTTCGCGGGCTTCGCGGAATTTCAATTCATTGATGCGTTCAACAACTTCAACAAGTGTGAGCGTCGAAAGCGCCTGCATCTGTTCAATCAATTTTTCAACATTGGCGACGCGACGTTCGCCATGCGGGAGCGCCATCAAAGTCGCGAGATAACCGGTTTGGCGCACCACCTGAGTTAATAGTTGGGCAGGAGAGACGCGCCCAACCAGTGAACGCAAATTTTGTAAAGTTTCGCGCGCAAATCGTAAAGCCTCCTGTTGATCAGTGGGCAGGTCTTTGTGGTCTTCGCAAAGGCTTGTCCACAATGTTGCATCAATGCTTCGCAGTTTAAAAAGCGTTTCATCCGACAGCGCGAACATCGGTGAACGCAGCGCCGCCGCCAGACTCAGGTTATCCAGTGGATTGGCGAGAAACGCCAGCAAATTGCTGATGTCGGTGATTTCCTGGCGCGCATAAAATCCTCTTCCGGCAACCGTCACATAAGGAATGCCGGCATCGGCAAGTGCGCTTTCGTAAAGCTCAAAATTCGTCGAGGCTTGAAAAAGCAAAGCAATATCGCCGTACTCAACGGGTCGCGGATTTCCCTGTTCATCAGCAACCTGGACATCGCCGCTGTCGATAAGTTGGCGAATGCGTTCAGCAATCAAACGGGCTTCAACGATGCGTAAATCATGGGTGGTTAATTTTACCTCCGCATCTTTATCTTTTTCGATGATGTGAATCTCGATAGCCGCATGGTCATGCGCCGCTTCGCGAACTGCTTGCATGGCTTCATACGGCGTGTCGTAACGACTTTCCTGCAAAAACACTTGTGGAAACAGGTGATTCACGAAATCAATCAATCGGGTGTGAGTGCGAAAGCAAGTGTCCATGCCGACGATGTGTCCGTCGCTTGCTTCAAATTCCAAACGCACATCCTGAAACACCGTGACATCCGCGCCTCTGAAACGATAGATCGATTGTTTGGCATCGCCGATGATGAAGAGTTCTGCGGAAGCCGGAGCAATCATCCAGAGAATATTTTTTTGAATCGGCGCGGTGTCTTGAAATTCATCGACCATCAAGGCGCGAAGCCAACCTTGATTTTTATACAACTCGCGAACCTCTTGGTGTGAAGCAAGCAGGCGTTCGGTGATTTCTTCGAGGTCATTGAAGTCCAACACAGCGCGTTCGTCTTTGAGTTCGGCAAAACGCGCGCGAACCTTCGTGTAAAGTTTCGCAAGGTGCACAGCCACACGAGCCGCCTGCGCGTCGAGTTCATTCAAACAGAGTTCAAAAATCGCTTCGTTTTCAATCATCGTGCGGATGATTCGCAAAGCCTCTTTAACCGCTTCAAACTCTTCTACGGATGCCCAGTTATTTTTTGAACCGCCGGTCAATTTAATGGTGGATTTAATATTGAGAAGCAACCCGATGCCTTCTTCAGGGGTGCTCTGTTCAATGAAGCTTAACAGTTCTGCAACCTGTGCCCGAAGTTGTTCGCGTTTATCGCTTGCATCAAGTGCGGCAAGCCTCATTACTGTATTGACAGCGTTTCGCCAGAGGTCTTGATGAAATAAATTTCTAATTGCGTGACGGCGCTGTTCATTGATGATTTCCTGCCAAAACCTAAGCAGGTCTTCCGGTGTGTGGTCGGCAAACAATGCAATAGCGCGACGCGCCCGTTCACCTTGGGCAATGAGTGAATGCAAGACTTCACGAATTTGAAAAGGGGTCAGATAAGAAAAAACTTCAGCCTCGGCTGTGAGGCTGCGAACCGTATCGAGCAACACCTCATCAATCGCTTCGGTGAGCAGACGCGAGGCTTCGATTTCTTCGATCACTTCAAATGCCGGGTCGAGTCCGGCTTCTGCGGGATGGGCGCGCAAAATCGCTGCACAAAGCGCGTGAATCGTGCCGATGCGCGACGAATCCAGAGCATTGCGATGTTCACGCCAACGCGCGCGTTCCGTTGCATCCGCGCTTCGTTCAATACGCGAGCGGATTTCGCGGCGAATGCGCGACACCATTTCGCGCGCCGCTTTTTCCGTAAAGGTTACCGCGACAATGTCGGCAACCCGCCAATCAATATTTTCTTCAAGCAACGCGAGGAAACGTTCAACCAGCACACGGGTTTTACCAGAGCCTGCACCGGCAGAAACCAGCACCCGTCGCCCGCGCGTTTCAATTGCTTCACGTTGTGCAGGTGTCCAATTCATAACAAGAGTAGGCAGTAGGCGGTAGGCAGTTTCAGGAATTAAGATTAAACAGTTTTACTCTATTGATTTGATGAGCAATTCTTAAAACAGGATTTTCTTGCTGCCTGCTGCCTACTGGAAATCATCTTCCTTTAAACTCCGGCGCGCGGCGTTCACGAAATGCCTGAATGGCTTCGATTAAATCTTCGGAGTGCAGAAAAGCAGAATTCCATGCGCCAACGTAGCGCAACCCTTCGGTGATTTCGCTGGCAATGCGATGGTTCATCACTTGTTTGATGCCTTGTACGACAAGCGGCGGATTGGCAGCGATTTCGTGAGCTAAGGCGCGCGCGGCTTCAAGCGTGGCATCGGGCGTCGCGAAAACTTCGCTCACGAGACCGAGTTTTAAAGCTTTTTGCGCGTCAATATCTTTGCCTGAATAGGCAAGTTCGCGGGTCGCTGCTTCACCGATGATGTAAGGCAAACGTTGCAGGCTGCCTAAATCGGCGACCATCGCGACGCGCACTTCGCGCACACTGAATTTGGCATCGGCGGAACAAACGCGCAGATCACAGGCGGAAATCAAATCGACGCCGCCCCCGACACACCAACCCGAAACGGCTGCGATGACCGGCTTGCGACAGAAGAAAACCTGATCGAAGGCTTTCTGTAATTCATAAAGTTTATCTAAAAATGCGGTGCGTTCGGCAGCAAGGTTAGCGCCTTTTGCGCCAATTTCGGAAGTCATCGACATCAAATCGAGTCCGTAACTGAAATTGCCGCCCGCGCCCGCAACGATGATGACGCGAACTTCGTTGTCGCGTTCAAGTTGCGCGACAACCTGAGGTAGCTCGCGCCAGAAATCCGGTCCCATCGCATTGCCTTTGCCGGGTCCTGTGAGGGTAACTTCAGCGATGCGATTTTGTCGGATGACGGTTAATGATTGATATTCTGAATCCATTGCTTAGGCGCTCCTTGCCAGAAAAATTATCGCGTGACGATTTGCCTGAATGAGAACTCAAAGGTTTTGCAATGCCGTCCGGGAAAATAAAGCTCATCCATCAGCGATAGATGTAAGATTGGCTCTTTTTCTGCTGCCATTCGATTTTATCAATGTTATCAGGGTCGGCTGCAAAAAAATCATCGGTTAACCGGTCTGTGCTGATGATCGGATGAACATTGATAAAATAGAGAAGGCTGCCAAAACTATTCTCTTCGTCGGGTAAATCAATCTTGCGCAACTCGGCTTTAATGTTCCGCTTTTTAAAGATGCGTTTTAAAATCAAATCGGTCTTTTCCACATTGCGGGATTTGATTTTAAGTTCCATCGTGCGAAAAACCTGTTTCGGTTCCAGGGATTCCAAAAGCATCAACAACAACATCATGAAAATCGTCAGCACCAGGGCGATTTCCCAACGCCTGACGCCCGAAGCCAAACCAATAGCCAGACAGGCTAACAGCACGCTGGTCTCTTTCGGGTCACGAATGTTGGTGCGATAGCGCACTAAAGAGGCTGCGGCGAAAATTCCAAAAGCGCGCGCCGCATTATCGGAAACAATCATCATCATGGCTGCCGCTGTGACCGAAAGCAGAATTTGGGTCTGCGCAACATAAGGGTTGTTTTGCGATACCATCATCTTTTTACGCGGACGATACGCGAGCGCCGCCGCCAGCAGGGCAGCTAACAAAAAACTGATGGCAATCTTGGTGACGTGTAGCGACAGACTTTCTTCTACACCGTTTGCAGAGGCTTGCGAGCCAAACAACTTTGAAAAAAAAGATTCATTCTGATTGGCATGAGCTTCTTGATTTGCATTCCCGGCGCTGATTGCGGGCGGATTGGTTTTCGCTTTACCATCATCGGTTTGTGCCGGCAACGGCGTAGCGTTCGCAATCAAAATAAAAAAAATGAAAAGCCGAACGAGCGCCGTAACTTTGCCCTTCTCTTTTTTCAACTGCCAACCGATTTGCCAATCAAATAGGGTGTATAGAGGCATTCTTTATTCTCCATCGTTTCAACTATGAATTTTATAGACTGATTGCTTGAACAGCAAAAGGAAAGGTTCAAAAGCGATATGTCGTTCAGCAACTGTAGACGAACATCATCAGCCGATGAATTTATAACCGAGACCGTGAATGGTGAGAATGTATTGCGGGTGTCGCGGATTGGGTTCGAGCTTTTGTCGGAGCCAGGCGATATGCACATCAACCGTGCGCGTCGAAGGCATGGCGTTATAGCCCCAAACTTCATTCAATAATTCATCACGCGAAATCGTATTGCCGCGATGTTCGATGAAATATCTGAGCAATTGAAATTCGCGGGCGGAAAGTTCAGCCGGTTTATCATCAAAAAAAACTTCGGCGCGACGAAAATCAACGCGCACCTGTCCGAATTGATAAGTTTCGGAATTCACCTGAGCGTCAATTGCCGGAGCGCGCCTGAGCAAGGCTTCAATCCGCGCGAGCAGTTCAAGCATTTCAAAAGGTTTGGTGAGGTAATCATCGGCTCCAAGTTTAAGACCGACAACTTTATCAACCACCTGCCCGCGAGCCGTCAGCATAATGATGGGCGTTTGCACACCGCGTTGCCGCAAATCGCGGCATACATCGAAACCGTTTCTGCGCGGCAACATCACATCGAGAATAATTAAATCGAAATTTTCATTGACGGCGCGTTCAAACCCGGTTTCCCCATCACGCGCCGATTCGACCGTAAAGCCCTCTTTAATCAAACGGTCGGTGAGCGTCAGCACCAACCCCGGTTCGTCTTCAACTAAAAGTAAACGTTTACTCATAAGTAAAAGTCCAGAGTCGAGAGTCTGGAGTCTGGAGTCAAAAAATAATTCGATAAATGTTTTAAGTCAGTTGGGTTTCTGAAACTGACTCACGGCTCCAGACTCCAGACTCCAAACTTTTAGCAACCGGAAGATGAATGGTAAATGAACTGCCTTTACCGGCTTCGCTGCTTACTGTGATGCGCCCTTGATGCGAATCGATAATTTGTTTGACGAGGCTCAGTCCAAGACCGCTTCCGTGAATTTGCGAAGCGACGGCTTCGCGACCGCGATAAAACGGCTCGAAAATATGCGGTAAATCTTCAGCGGCAATCCCTAGTCCTTTATCCGAAACCGTGAGGCGCACCTCTTGACCTCTGGCGGTTTTATGAACGCCTGCCTTGAGTTCAATGACGCGATGGGTGTCGGAATATTTCAGGGCGTTGGTTAGCAGATTTTGAATCGAACGACTGAGCGCCGCTTCATCTGCCGCGACTGCCGGTAAATTTTCGGCAATTTCTTTCTTGAGTTCAAAGCCGCCCTCTTCAATCATCGGCAAACACGAAGCGATAGCGTGTTCGATAATGTCACTCACATCGGTCGGAATCAGTGAGTAATTCTTTTTGCCGCTTTGAATGCCGGAAAATTCGAGAATTTGTTCGACCATCTCCGTGAGCCTGCGTCCTTCACTGGCAATCAACGAGCCGTAGCGTTTGATTTGATTTTTTTCATCAATGACACCGTCGGCAAGATTTTCGCCCGCCGAGCGAATGACGGCAAGCGGGGTGCGAAGTTCATGCGAAACGCCCGCAACAAATTCCATCTGTTGTTCGGCTAAACGTTTGGCGCGACGGGTTGAAATGATGAGCAGGGCGATGCTGATGGATAGCAAAATCAACACCCCGAAACTGATAGCGAGATTACGACGGCGGGCGCTTTCGACGACCGCGCCAAGTGAGCCGGCGCGATGTTGCAACAGCAGTTGCCATTTGCCGCTGTTTGCCGCAAGCAGGGCATTCTCTGTGAGTTTGCCGACGGACAGTTCCGGGCTGTCGCTGCTGATAACCTGAACTGCAACGTGACTGGTCTTTTTACTATCTATGCGCTTATCTTCAACGGTTTCGGTGCTGCGCGCTCTGACGACCGAATTCATCTCCATCAAACGCACGCTGAACAGATTGGCGGAAGCATCACTGGTTTCCGTTGGTGGTACTGATGCCGTATCCGTTTGATAAATGATTTTTTGTGGCACATTTTTATCAAGAATGGTCAGGTTGTAATCCAATCCGCTGTTGCCGGAAAAATATTTCGCGGCAAGTTGGGGAATCATCTCTTGTTTAAGATAGTCGAGGTTCAAAGTGATGATGGTCAGATTGCGCGATTGAAAAGGCAGGATGGCAAAATCGCCTTCCATTTTGGTCGGCAAGTTGTGAATGATGAACGCCGGCACATCGCTTTGCACGGGTTCAAATTCGTTTCTAAAAATCTTCAAGCCATCGGATTTCAGTCCCGGCAATTTGATTTTCGATATCTCAGTCGCAGAGAGATTTACCGGCGTTTTATGAAAATAATTTTGCAAACGGTCTTTGAGTGGCGCGAGATTGTCTGTCCAATCGCTGGTTTGCAATTGTCCGGTTGCCGGATTGACGCGCTGCAAACCCGGTTGTTGATGTTCATTCATCGCCACCAGATAAATGCCACTCACGAGTTGCGGAAAAGCGGTTTCCTCAGACCACCGCCTGTAAGCTTCAGCAAGCCCTGCGCCGAGTTCTGCCTCTGTGGTTGCCGAACATTGAAAACCGAAAAATACGCGCGCCATTTCGCGGTCAAAATCCTGGGTGAATTTGCTTGCGCCTTCACGCAAATTGCTTTGCATACGTTGGCGTTCGGCTTCACTGACTTTGCCCATCCAGCGATATTGCAAAACCGCAAGCACCGGAAGCAATGCAAGCATTGCCACCGTAATCATTAAAATCACCGGTGGTTTGCGCTTCCCAAATTTCATAGCGCGATTATAGCGCACAATTTTCGCGGTGTGTTGAAAGCCGCGAAAATTTTACATTCTTAACATTGAATGAGACATCATGAAAGGTTTGGGTAAATGAGCCGCTTCGGCGTGAAATCATCAAGCGTGAGTTGCATTCAAGCATTCACTGATAGTCGCTCACTGCCGAACGGTAAAGTTTTATCTTCGGATTGAACAACCAGGCGGGCTTATCCATTTCATCCGTGCAAGCTACCTGATCCTAAGATAAAATTTCGCTTTAACAAAGTGTACATGCAGTAATCGCAGACCACCTGGCACAATAAATCTACAGTCAATGTTCATTCGCCTCACATCTTGCTTTGAGTCGTAGCTTGCGAGTGATAAACTTGCGACAGGGATTGCTGACCAATCAAACATTCAATTCTGAAAAATTACCCGAATCAAAATTCCTAAGCTCAATCGGCGCAAGTCTGAACGTTAAGCTCTTGCCGAAGATGATTGATAAGGGTTTAACAGAGGCGAAAAGGAGAATCGTCATGCGAAATTTATTCAACACCATTTTGTTTTGCGTCGTGTTTACGGGAACCGTTGCGATTGCCACAGCGCAGCAACAGCCTTTCCGTTTTCCGGGCACGACCTGTACGGGAACTGCTTACCTGCATTGTCCCGATAGCGAATGCTCAGGCGCTACGGTTATCAATCAGGGGAATGTCGTCGAGATGAAGACGCGCCGCACCTATTTTCTGGATTACCCTTGTGATTTGCAAAAGGGCGAAAAAGTCACCTTCATTTTGAGCCTGCACGGCGGCGGCTCATACGGGAACTGGCAACGCCATTACTTTCCGCTGCTCGATTATGTGAACAAGTATCGTCTGGTTGTGGCGACGCCGAATGCGCCGACGCGCGCCTGGTCTGCGCCAGATGATGAATATTTGCAGAACATCGTAAATTTCGTGATTGAGCAACTCGGCAAAGAAAATATCAAAGCCTTCTGGCTGGTCGGACATTCGCAGGGCGGGATGACCAGCAATCGCATCATTCGCACAGATTTTTTCAAAGATAAGGTGGATGGCTGGTTAAGTCTTTCGGGCGGGCGACTCGGCGGCAACCCGGGTCGCAGCGCAACCTTTGCGCCCGCATCCCCTCCCGGCGCAGTGGCAGCCGGTTCTCCCACGCCCGGCGCTACCCCTCCGAGCAGCGCGATGGCTTCGGCAATGGCGGCGTTGCGCGAATTGCCGACCAATGATTTTTCATTCATCTACACCACAGGACAGCGCGAAATTGAAAGCCTGCCGGAAACTTCGGACTGGGCAAAAAAATATAGCTGTGGGGCGCGCCGCCCGCCGGTCGAGGTAGCTGATAGCAAAGCCGGGTATGTTTTTGACAGCAGCCGTTTGAATCAGTTGCGACCGGGCTGGGGACTTCTGCCAGCGCCGGGCAAAGCCCAGGTTCAAATCTATCCCGATTGCAAAGATGGTCGTGTCGTCGCCGATGTTGTGCGTATAGACAAAGGTCACACCGAAGGGCTTGAACCGAAAGTCACCGAAGAGTTAATCAAACTGATGCTCTCGGCAAAAGGCGGCAAACTGCAACAGGCAAAATAAGTTTTAAGAATGCAGGCAGCAAATCAGCAAGTTGGCGCGAGGCGAATATTTTTAGGAGATAAGCACCAAATTATAGCGTCGCGTCAACTTGCTGATCCATTTTCTCCGGGCGACTGTCAGGCGCTTCAAAAAGAAAGAGCCAAAATCCCTGGCGTAAAACAAAAAGCCCCGCTCAAAAAGCAGGGCAGAGATAAAAAATGATTAACGTTTCTGATAGACGCGGTTTTTTTCAAAAACGATGCAAAATATTTTTCGCATCATCAATCTTTTTCCGAGGAGTTAGGAATCACCCTTCAACTTGGCGATGATGGCGTCGTCGCTTACGCCGTTGGTCACAATACAACCGCCGACGATGATTCCCGCTTGCCACGAATAACCCGTGCCTTCCGGTGTCCCGACAATATATGACCGCGTAACGGTCTCTGTTTCTCCGAAAACCGTCGCTTGAATGGTTCCGATTGACATGAAGGCGACCTTACCGGCTAAGCCTTCCGGCGCAAGGGTCATCTGCTCTGCCGCCTGAAAATTATTCTCGGCATCCGTGGTTAAATAAACCGTGCCGCTTTGCCCGTGTACGTGCGATAAATCGAAGGGCACAGCGAAGGTGTTGCCCGCTTGAATTTGTACGCCAACATTACCGGAGCAGGGTTGATAAAGCGTCGTCATGGTGACAACTAACGATTCGGGTAAAACTTGATTCATGGTTTTCTCCTTGGGGATGAATTTAGATGCCTGTTGAAAGGCGAACGCCCCCGCCCGTTATGACTTTTAAACTGACTTCAAGAGTCCGCTCATTCAGCGGACAAAAAATAAGGGCACTCAAACCTTGATGACGCAAAATAGTAAAAACACGATGCAAAAATAAAATCGGATAGAGAGCCGAACGTTCTCTGTTCACAGGTCAGTCGAGTCATTTCCCGCCCTGCTCTAGGCTCAGGGTTTATGGGTGATTAAATCAGGTAAAGGAAGCCCGTCATCTGCCGGAACAATTCTCACGGACAAGTTTATTCAATTCGCCCCGGACCTAAAACCACCGCGCTGTAAGCGATTGCCACTTTTGTGCTGCGATTGGCGTACGAATGACGCTGATCGCCGCGAAACACGACCACATCACCGGGCGAGAGTTCATAGGTTTCACCGGAGACCACCAGTTCTACCCGACCGCTCTCACACGCCAGATATTCTCTCGTTCCCATGCGATGAGGAACACCAATCATATGTGAAGCGGGCGCAAGTTCCATGCGGTCGAGTTCAATGCCTTGCAGGTGATCCGGTAAGAGCCTGCGAATCACAATGCCCGTCCGTTGTTTTTTCGGAAGCGTATCCGCCCGGTATAACTTTGCCACGGCTTTCGGCGGGCTGATCAATTCTTCAACCGGAACCTGTAACGCGGCAGCAACTTTGGTGAGCACGGAAACCGTCGGGTTAGCCGTGCCGGATTCCAGATTAGACCACGTCGGTCTGGGGACACCCGAAATCCTGGCGAGTTGTTCCTGACTCATATTGCGGCTGAGCCGTAATTGTTTGATGTTCTGTGCGAGATAACCGGCAATTGCATCCTTCATCACCATCTTATTAGCATTTCGATAATTTATTGTCAATTTCGATGACTAATCATCAGCCGATGCGTATGATGGCAGTGTAACAATAAGGAGGTAATCGAATATGTTTGATATTAATGGAAAATCGGCACTGATCACCGGTGGCAGCCAGGGGTTGGGGTATGCGCTGGCACAGAGCCTTGCTTCAAGAGGTACGAAAGTTGTTCTCGTGGCTCGTGAATCATCAAAACTTGATGATGCGGTAAAGGATATCATCAGGGCAGGCGGCGTCGCCTATGGAATCGCTGCCGATGTCGGCAACAAAGAAGAGATTTATCCCATCGTCGGTCAGGCAGCGGCTTTAGCTGGCACAATCGACATCCTCATCAATAATGCCAGTACGCTCGGGCCTGTGCCTTTGCGGTTAATTGCGGATACGGAATGTGAAGACTTTGAACGCGCCCTTCAGGTAAACACTCTTGGCGCGTTTCGCCTTATCAAAGCGGTGGTTGGCTCCATGATTTTCAAACGAACCGGAGTGGTCATCAACATCTCTTCTGACGCGGCAGTTGAGGCTTATCCATTCTGGGGCGCGTACGGCGCTTCCAAAGCGGCTCTGGATCATCTGACGCGCATCGCCGCGTTGGAATTAGCCGACACCGGCGTTCGTTTCCTGAGCATTGATCCCGGTGAGATGGATACCCGTATGCACGCCGAGGCGATGCCCGAAGCCGACCGTAGCAGTTTACTTCCGCCTGATGCAGTGGCTGAAAAAATCGTTTCGATAATCGAACATGGCAACGAAATAGCAAACGGGGCAAGACTGCTTGCCTCAGATTGGAAGGTGGTTTATGAAAGCAGCACGCGCGCCTCGAGCAGATAAAATGAAAGACAAGTTGCTGGTTGTCAGTGGCGGCGAACTATGCGACAGCACTATCGAATTTCTGCCTGATTTTGTGCAATCGGGCGACCTGTTGGTGATCAACGATGCGGCGACCTTGCCGGCTTCGCTTTTCGGTCGGGATCAACATAACCGGCAGGTGGAAGTTCGGCTGAGTACACAATTGAATGCCAGCGTCTGGCAGGCAGTTATTCTGGGTGAAGGGGATTGGCAAACGCCGACCGAGAACCGCCCCTCGCCGCCGCAACTGCAAACCGGCGAGAAAATTATTTTCTCTGACGATTTCCAGGCTAGCGTTCTCAGAAAAAGCGAAATTTCAGACAGGCTGCTGCATCTTGAGTTCAACCTCTCAAATACAGAACTTTGGCGCGGCATTTACCGATACGGCAAGCCTGTGCAATACGCTTATATGAATAAAGAACTCAAACTCTGGTCGGTGCAAAATGTTTACGGCAGCCGCCCCTGGGCAGTTGAAATGCCGAGCGCCGGGCACGCCTTCAATTGGCAATTGCTGTTGCGGTTGATAAGAAAAGGGGTGCAAATCGCCTCGCTCACGCATGGCGCAGGCTTGTCATCAACCGGCGATGCAGGTATTGATGCGGTTTTGCCGCTCGCTGAAAAATTCGAGATTCCACCGACGACGATGGAGATGATCAGGCAAACGCGAAGCAAGCGTGGTCGCGTGATTGCGGTAGGCACTTCAGTGGTGCGCGCCTTGGAAAGCGCAAGCCTCGGTCTTGCGGGCTTCACCGAACTTAAATTGAGTTCCGGTCATAAACTGCAATTCGTGGACGGCATCATCACCGGCACCCATGAAGTATCGGAAAGCCATTATCAACTGCTTGGAGCCTTCCTGCCTGCGTCCATTCTAGCGAGGGTTAGTCAGCATCTTGATGACCACGATTACCTGACCCATGAGTTTGGCGATGCTTGTTTGATTATCGCCGGAGGTTAAAAATTTATCTGATTAATCGGCAAGGCATATCTTATCGGCGTTTTTTAAGACCATCACCAATTAGTTGAAATGCGGTCAGGAATGAAAGCCTGCGTGGTTGTGTGCAATAAAAAGAGCAAGCCATATGGCGCTTGCTCTTTTTATTGATTTTTATTGATGCCAGCGAAGGGACTCGAACCTCCGACGCCGGTTTACGAAAGCGAAAAACCAATGGTCACCACTTATCAATCGGTGATCTTTCATTACAAAATCTACAGGTTGCCGCCATTACGACCACATTTAAATTTGCAAGCCTTACCATCAAGTATCAAGGCTTATCATCGATTCACGTGACCATAACGTAACCTCAAATTCGCTAAAACTTTTCAAACTAAATAAACCTGAGCCTTGAGTTGAATCCGGCAGCCAGCAGGTCGCAGTGACGCACCTGCTAATTGATGAGCTTGAGCCTGATTGAATTCCATAGCCCAAACCCTGATTGCGAATAAACCCGAATCAAGCAGATCGTATGTCGCCGCTAAAAATAGTAATAGATGTTGAGGAGATTGCTGACTACGCGATTCCAGCCAATCGGACCTACCCCTTCGACCGGTTTGCAGTAGCCGGTGGAAATCGGCTCCCACCTCTGATCCGGCTGTTGAACCAGGAAGGCTTCGTCAACGGCTGCAAGGAACGAGGCATCATTGGCGCTATCACCAATGCCGACGGTTATGACAGCCCCATACTGCTTTTGAAATAAATCGGTCAGCCGGTTGACTGCCTGCCCTTTATCAATTTGCGCAGCGGTGACGGTACAAAACCTGCCCCCCCATGTGCAAGATAGACCTGCGGGCGCCAACGCCTGATGGAGGGTCTCTGCCTCCGGGCGAGATAACCCAACAATCGTTTCGCTATAGTCACGCAGCCTGGCGCGGCTTGCCGCCTGGCGGTCAAGCCCGGTCAGGCGGCAAAGCGCGTTGATAGATAATTCGGTGTACATCTGAAATTGTAATTTCAGGTCATCCCGCATCGATTGCAGTCTCTGGTTAATCACCGCCGCTGAAACTCCCATCTCGATGACCCGGTAAGCAAATGTGGTGCGCTGTGCCGGATAGGCGATAGTGAAATAATCTTGCGGGATGAAAATGGCGCTGCCGTTCTCGACGATGAACGGGGCACGGATGCCCATTTCTTTATGATAGTACAACTGCTCTGCGGCAGTCTTTGACGAACAAAAGATCAGCGGGGTGGCGGTTTCCTTTACCCGAGTCAATGCCTCAATAGCCGGGCGGAAGGAATAACTGGTTAAATCCAGCAAGGTTCCATCCAGGTCGGTAAAGATAATCAACCGGGGTGATTCGACTCTCTTCATTCTGTTTATAACGAAAGCGCTTCCAGGAGCGGCAAATAGGCTTGGCCGGAAAGGGCGTTCGCAAAAGGCTCCGCTGAGACTTCGGCTAGCGCCGGATAGCGAGTAATCGGCGCAGGCTCCTGTTCTTTGGAAAGAATTCGGCGGCGGCGCATCTCATGAAGAATCTCGATTTTGAGCGCGTCAGGGCAAGCCGGAGAATAGTAAATGGCTCGCAAAGACGCGCTGATCATATCCTGGATGTGCGGGTCGCCTTTCGAGGCGTGCAGGTGCGGGTTGCGCGATTCAATTTGGTAAATCTCGACGCTTTGCCGCATGACTTCCGGGTACGGGCTTTCCTGCAAGCCGCCGAATTTCTCTATCAGATCAATGTAGTGATAAGGCTCAACCGCATAACCGGCGGCATAGTCCAGCAAGAGAGCCAGATCCATGCTGAGCGCGTGCTCTCCGGCATTGCCGGTCTTGATCACTTCGGTCTCAAACCCCGTGTGATAGCTGATCAGGCGATTTAAATACTGATTCGTCACCAGGGAAGTGCGCCCATACTTGGCGAAATATAAACTCGACTCGACAACCTTGGGTTTACTGTGCCAGAGATTTCGCACCATCACGTAATCCGACTGGCTTAGGGCAAAACCGGCTGCATACACTCGCACATACTCGAAGACGGCTCCCGGGAAATAGTTGTCGGCGTCAATAAACCCGACGTACTTCTTTCCCGCGAGCCGCGCCAGCATCAGCCCGATGATCATACCTTCGGCTTTGCCGTCTGCCACCCTGTCCGTTTGATCGACTATCTCGCTGTACCCGCTGCTGGCGAAAGCGTTTGCCAAAACCGGGTCTTTCTGATGCACGACCATGACATTTTTTCTGCTGAAGGTGTTGAAATTTTCGATGGCATTTTTTTCCATGTTAAAGCGATCAACCGGTTCGCGGGGGCTGTTCGACACGACAATCGTCAGGCAGGCATGAGGGATGCCGTAGAGCACTCCTTCGATCAACCTCAAGCGTTCGCCCTTGATCGGCACAATGATCGCCATCTGCTTTTCGACTTCGTGAAGCGCTTCGTACGGGACCTGCCGGATGACAAAATAAGGTTCATATAAAGGCTCGGCGAGCGGACCTGAATCGAGTTCATAGACTTTTTGCACGCCGTAAATCAGATTGGCACCGAAACGTTGCGCTTCGCGGGGACGTTCTATTCGCATAATGATCTCCATAAGATTCCCACAAGATCATACTTTTATGGGACAAGGTTAAATTCCTATTCATTCGTTGCTTTAGAATTTCTAACGGCAATCTTCACAGCGCCGTAATTCTGTGGCAAATGATTGGATTATTGGCATTGATTAAATTATGGCAAAACAGCGCCGGGCGTTTTTGCCACCCAAACAACTCTTTTATTTCGGCTTTAACTTTACCTCCAGGGTTTGTTTTTCGAGGAGACTTTCATAGTAATGGACGAGGTATTCGCTGGCGCGTTTCTTGGTCCTCGACCAACTCATCGCTTCACCAATTTCTTCAAGCTCGCTCTCGATCTGGTTGGTAATGAAAAGCTGCTTGTTGAGCAGCGCCGAGATTCGGCTCTCGTTGAGTTGACGAGTCAGCGTGGCGACTTCCATTTTCTTCTTCTGTAACTCGACCTGCTTACTGAGGTCGATGGCGGCACCGCCTGTGCGTTCGATCTCATCTTCCAGGGTGTAAACTCCAGCCTTCGCGTTTAGCAAAGCTGCCTCCAGGCGCGTTACTCGATCCTCCTCGGCTTGGACATCCTCTTTGGTAAGCACAGGAGGAAGGTCGGCGACTGGCGGTTTGTCTCCCGGCGGCAAGGGCGGAAGTAGCTTTGCCGCGTCAAAATACTGAGCATCAATCTGTAGTCCCGGCATGAGTTTAAGCTTCAGAGAGACAATCTCCTTTTGCCCGGCTTGTACCTTCACCAAGCCCTTATCATGAAGGAGTTCGTCCTGTTCTTCCTCGTTGAGGTTAACCCGAAACGCTTTCTCCATTGCAGTCCACCAGGTTCTTGCTTCGCCCTGTACAGCGGTCTCCAGGGTGTTAAAAAACCTGATGATGACGCCGTCCCCGGATTCAGAGCGTTTCAATGCGGTCAGCCGGAAAGCCCCCTCAGGACTGTCGGTTGTCAAACTGACAAACCCTAACTCATCGGGCAACACACCCGGGGAATAGGTCTGCACAGCGCGAAGTCTGAGGTTGTGGGAAAAAGCTTCCAAAGGTGTTTTGCCATAGAACCAATCACCGCCATGAGGGTAGATGGCGTAATGAAACACATGCTCGCCCAGACACTGCGCTTCGGGTGTGAAGATATGAGGGCCTACGTCCCCGACGCGCGTCAGCAGGTCGTAGCGGGCAAGCCACCCCACAGAGCGCAAAAGCGTCAGGGCAATGGCACCCGTTTCCGGCAGCACTTCATATTCGGTAACTCTGCGGCTGATGATCGCCAAGCCTTTCGTCCCGTCGCTGTAGTCAACAAAATTCTGAAACGGGTGGGTGTTGATCGGTCGGGTATAGCGGCCGGCAAGCAGCAGGTTACGCACCCTCTCCGGCAGTTCTTTCGGAGGAGGGTCTTCAGCGACATACAGTTTGGCGACATCGAACGGCTCCTCGGCGTATGCGTAATCGGACTGAATACCCGTAGGGAAGATGACGCGCAGGCGGTGATCCTTAACGATGTTGGTGAGCAGAGTTTTCACTTCGACCCGACGCGAACCGGCAGTCAACTCTACGTAGGACACAATCGGGAACCTGCGAGTTTGTTTGCTTCGCGATTGGCGATCTTCAGTGAGGCGCTCCGAGAGGTTCAGGTTGATTTCAACCCTGAACCTGGCAAGCAATGGTCCCCGCTCAACCAGTGAGATGGTTGCCTGCTCGCCGAGGCTGGTGATCACCTGGTCGCACGCTGGAAAAGAGTAGTCGTAGGTGTCGCCCGCGTCACCGCCGTCCTCAAAATGGCCGAGATTTTCATAGAAGTGGCCGCTCGCTTTCTCAGTAACGTTTAGCGTGCCGTCCGCGTTGATGTGGACGAACAGGTGACCATTCTCAAGCGTTCGCCCTTCGGCTGAAGCAATCACCATTTCCGATAATTCATTCGCTGCACTCCCAGGCTTGAGGTAATAGGTCTTATAGCCGAGTGAGGGAATATCCGTTGCGTAGAGGAACAGGTCTACCTTATTTTCGTCACGCCGCGTGATCTGATATGGCGCGGACTTCCCGCCGCCATCTTTTATGCTGAATGATTCGACCGAAGCCGGCAGGTCAAGTGAGAAACTGATGACATCGCTGCGCACGCGGGGCGAGGGGTTGAAGACGACGATGGCGAGCAGACTATCGGCGCGCGACGTGTCTACCGCATCAGCAATCGTCCGCAAACTGGTCTCACTGATGTCATAGGCGCTTTGATAGACCTCGGCAAACCGGGACTCCATATCGCGGGCAATCTTGTCTATGCTGCACCCGCACATGTCATCGTGCGCCTGGTTAAGCATCAATGTCTTCCAGGCTTTCTCAAGTTTATCCTTGGGGTACTCCGCTCCCATCATCCAGGCAATCGTGGCAAACGGCTCAGCCCAGCGCTCAAGCTCTCTCTGACATTCATTATTGAGCAACTTGAGGTGGCTGCGGCTGGAGAAGACGCCCTTCAGCACAGGCATGTAGAACCCGCTGTAAAGATAGCCTTTGAGTCTTGGCAGGTTGGGATTGAATGACCTGATAGCCTCCAGGTATTCGGGCGGTGTACTCTGAACACACTTCAGGTTCTCGGTAACGCTGTGGTTAAACTCCTTGATGATCGGCAGCACGTCGTCGGGCCAGGGAACCTGCTCGTAGCCATTCATAAGGAGAACATTGGGGGTTGAAGCAAAGCATCGCAACGCTTGGGCTTCCGAGAGAATGCGCTGCCCGGCGATCTCCCGGGTCAGCGACAACACCATAGCGTTGCGATAACTGTTAATGAGGTAGATAGCCAACACGGTTGAGCCGTCGGGAGATTCCCACCAGAACTCTGACTTGAGGTTCTCAGCGTCCATAGCCACGCCCCGCCAGATGAACACCCCGTCGATGCCAAAGCCCTTGCAGATCTGCGGCGCCTGGGCAATCTGACCGAAGTTATCGAGCATCCAGCCGGCTTTCATGACGCCGCCCAACTTTTCAGCCATTTTGTGACCAACCATCAGATTGCGCACCAGCGCTTCGCCGCTCACCAACGCCCAGTCCGGTTGCAGGTAAGCCGGGCCGACGAGTAGCCGGTTTTGTTTTACATATTTACTCAGTTCCTGTTCACACTGACGGGCGTCTGCGGGAGATAACTGACTCAAATAGTCCTCAATGATCGCTGTTTGTCCGTCGAGAACGAAACGATATTCGGGCTGGGTTTCCAAGACCCTTAGCAGGTTATCAAAGAAGGAGACCAGCCAGCGGTTGGTGTAGTTGGCGGTGAATATCCATTCCCGATCCCAGTGGTTATGGGAGATCAGGTGTACCATCAATTGAGCCGCCAGGGTGCCTGGATTTTCCGGCGCTGGCAATGAATGGATCAATGATGATTGTGCAGATTTAATTGGCGTTCTCCTTTCTACATCTTTTAATGCGTTGCGGCAGAGTCGTCTGTCAGCGGACGGGTCACCCCCATTAAATAATGCGCGCCCGGCATCTATATCGCTGATGGGTGCAACCTATTTTGTCTTGGGCGTCACTCCGTTCAGCGATTTCAAAACCTGGTCGTCGAGTTGAGAAATAGACACATTCGCCGGCTCTCTGACTCATCATTCCGATAATGGTTCATCAACGCCTTGCCAGTAATGATTTTAGTGAAAATTAAAGGCGGAAATCAGGGTGTGAATACCCATAGCGCATGAGTGATTATCCCTATTTTTCAAATCGGGACGGATAGAACCCGTTTGAACCAGCCCGGTCAGTGAGATCGATGTATCAGCATAAAGCGTTCATCCGCGCAGTTTGAGTGAAATTACTTATAAGTCTGAGGGATCACACGGAAGAAAATAGCCGTCTGATTGACTTAATCTGGATGCACATCGGAGATCTCAAAAGAAAGGGGCAACTATGAAGGATATTGAAGCCGACCTTTGGTTCGTGTTTGCTGTCATCATAGTTTTGTGGTTTTGGGGATTTTTATTAAATCTTGGCGGCTTTATTCATCTGCTACTACTTCCAGCAGTCCTCATTTTTCTTATCAATCTATTCAACAGTCGGAAATCTATTCATGGGTAATATCACTTAAATAGCATAAGTGACGCTACATTTATGCCACCAAAAGATGGCGCATAAGCGATAGTGGAATGGAGATCAATTATGCTCGGACTTAAAGAACTATTAGCAATTGGACTAATCGGCGAAGGGCTTGCGACACCGGAAAGCCCGCAACCCTTAGCGTGATTCGCGCCTGAGAAGTTCCAAATTCTGCTGACAGACATTGGCGACCATCCTGGCACACTGCCCTGCAATCGCTGCTTTTTCTTCCCCCTTTCTTCCCACTTCAAACTCTATTTTAAGGTCGGATGGTGCCCGAATACCTGGCACATCTGGTCAAGCAAAGACCTGTCTTCAACAACCCGATTGCGACACTCCGATGATGCCTGCGACGAACGCCCTCTGATAGATATGAGGTCAGCCAGTATGCAGGTTCGCAGAAACGATCAGGTCATTTTTTACACTCTTAACGCCATCGATATTGCGGGCAATTTCTTCGGCTTGAGTTTTCTGAGCCTCATTCGGCAACCTGCCGCTTAACGTGATGACGGCGTTTTCGACATCGACATTGATGGTCACACCTCTTAGTCCGTCGGCGTAAGCCAGCGCACCGCGCGTCTTGGTCCAAATCCACAGGTCATCGTTACCGTCCCCGATTTTTCTCCCCAACTCTCTGGCCTCTTTGGCAAGGCGATCTTTCTGTCTCTCGAACGCTTCGCGCGAGATATTCCAATCGCCGTTATTCGCGTTGCCGGTTTTTGCCGGGTCAGGCGCATTGGCATTTTGCAGCTTGACGTTTTGAGTCTCACAACCGATAAGAAGGCTGATCGTTATGACGAGAGTTGACAGGAGTGGTGTCAACTTGGTCTTCATTATGACCTCCGTGATTTGAGCTACCTCGACAGGAATCGAAGGTGGAACTGGACTGCTCAAGTCGGTTATACCAGCGGGGCGAGCTGAGACTAAGTGAAAGCCGCAGCCCCCCGTCAAAGCGAGTGCTGGCGAAAAGAGATTCCAGAGTACAGGTTGTCTGGAATTTCAGGCAGCTTGATTGCCCCGCGGCCCGGACGACTTCGACCGAACACGGTGCATGACTGACGATTGATTGCGCAACACTTCCGAGCAGGAGTTTCTTAATCCCCGTAAGACCGCGCGACCCATTGAAGTCACTGAGAAGTGGGATCACTGTTTTGCCTGGACATGAGTCAACATCTCAATGACCTCTTTGTGATCTCCGCTTTTGGCAAAATCCAACGCCACATAACCGGAGTTGTCTTTCTCGCCGAGCTTCGCGCCCCGGTCAAGCAAGGCTTTCACCACTTTGGGGTGCCCGAAATAGGCAGCCATCATCAGAGCCGTGCGGCCGTTATTCTTCTTGGCATTAACGTCGGCGCCGGCCAGCAGCAAGGTTTCGACAATCTCTGCCCGACCGTTAGCCGCCGCTTCGATCAAGGCGGTACTGCCCTCGTTGTTCCTGGCGTTCACCTCAGCCCCCTTTGCCAGCAGCGCCTGAACAATTTTATGGTGACCGGGCTGCGATACGGCGATTAAGACCGTCAGCCCGCGCTTATCCTTCAGGTTCACGTCCGCGCCTTTCTCAAGCAAAAAGGCAACCGTGTCGGCGCGACCCCAGTATGCCGCCTCCATCAACGGCGTGCGCCCGGTGTGATCTTTTGAATTGATATCCGCCTCTCCCGCTAACAACTCTTTGACTTTATCGGTATCCCCTTTCCTTGCCGCTTCGTGCAAAGTGACTTTGTCATCCTTTCCGAAAGCGACCGCTGAAATCAAAAGAACCAGCGCACATGTTAAAACTCCTTGTTTTTTCATGTTATCTCCTTACCTGGTTAGTAAAGCTTATGGGTAGGCATTCGGCTGAATCTACCCAGAAGCGCCTGTCTAAACCAGAAAGCATGAGGTTGGCACACTCGATGTTGAAAAAATGCCGATAAACCGGGCTTATTCTTAATGTGTCGTGTACCAAGCATCTGCATTCCGGTTTAGATGGTAAATTATTTGTTCAACCGATCATCTGTATGAACCCTTATTCGGTCTGAGTGTTTATACTTATAAAGTCATCCGTGCAGTTTACCGGACATTCATCTTTGCAGGGTGATGTTGATTTGCTTCCGTCAGGCAGTCTAATTCACCTAACCCGTACCGATCGAGCAGACACAAATAACTGAACGCCAGGGTTTCGTCGCTGACGTGGTCGCTGACGGCAAGTTCTCTCCGCGGCAACTGTCCTTCGAGTTGTAGCAGCGACCAGGATATGAAGTCGCGCACCGTCCCTCCCTCCTGGTGATATGCCGCGCAATCGCCCTCTATTTTTCGTGTGACCTCGACAGCGGACGATCCGCCAAACTGTTTCGATCCGATGTAGAAAATCATGCTCTAATCCTTTAACGATGGTTTGATAGATTACGATAGCGATTTAAGGACGGTGAAAAATACTGTGAAATCACTCTCATCGCCTAGGTGTTTCCCGCTATTAGGGGAGAAGTAGGGAGTGCTATACTTTACTTTCCAAATCATCTCACGATGTTGAGCAGGTTCGCATTTGGAAATCATTGATGCATATGCGCCGCGATGGTTTTAAAGGTGGAATTCGCTTCAAGCTGCTCGTTTATGCGGCGGGTGTCGCGTTGCCGCTCGCCCTCGTGGGGTTTGTGAGTCTCTGGGCGATGTCAAATGCCACTCGTGACCAGCTCGAGGATTCGATAAAATTGCAAGCCGAAATCACCGCCGTCGCCTTTGAGCAATGGTTGGAATCCCAGCGGGAACCCCTGACGACCGTAGCCGCGAATTTCGATGAACGACCGACGCCGCGGCTTGAGTTGCAGCACCTGCTTGATCTGGTGGTCACCAGCCGCTCGCACTGGATCGGACTTCGTATTCTGAATTCATCAGGTGAGGTGACAATTTCAGAGCCTTCCAACGCACCCGCGCTTTCTACAGACGTGGCGAACAAAATCTTAACCCAACTGCGGGAGAGGAAATGGGTGGTGGATACGGATTGGCCGTCGGGCGACCCGCGCGGGATTTTCCTGCTGGCGGTGCCGATGAGTCGCGGTGGCGCGGCGGTGGCGCAAATCGATGTCAGCACCCTGAGCAATTTTTTTCTGAAAGAAATCAAGCTTTCCAGTCAATCCGTCTTCGCCGTCTTTGGCCCGCAGAGTCGCATTATCCTTTACCGCAACCCCAGCCCCGAAACCTATCTCGGCAAGGACATGAGCAACTCGCCGTTTTACTCAGCATTAGGCGACAACCCGACTGCCATGATCGAGCTTAAAAGCCCGATTGACGGAATACGGCGGGTTTATGGTATGGCGCGCGTCGGGGATACCGGCTGCGTCACTCTGGTCGGGCTGCCCAGCGACACGCTGTATGCTCCGGCGCAGGCGCAACTCAACCGCTTTCTACTGTTCAGCCTCGCCGGAGTATTGCTGGCAATCCTGGCATCGATTGTGATGGCGCGGGGAGTCGTTCAGCCTATACGAGGGCTGAGTCAAGCCACCCAGAGGTTCGGCGCGGGAGAGCTTTCCACACGCGCGACCTTTGCAGCCGCCGGCGAATTTGAAGAGCTTCGCACCTCTTTTAACTTCATGGCACAAGAGATTGAAGAGCGCGAGATGCGGCTGAAAGAGCTTGACCGGTTGAAGTCAGATTTTGTGAGTGGCGTTTCGCATGAGATGCGGACTCCGCTGACCACAGTTAAAACGCTGGTTCGCGTCCTCAGGCGCGGAAAGGTGAGCCTGGAAGAGCGCGAAGAATTCCTGGATACCATAGAGGCAGAGTGCGACCGGCAGATCGATCTGGTGCTGAACCTGCTTGACCTTTCCCGCATCGAGTCCGGCACCTTCAACATCACCCTTGATCCGGTGGACGTAAGGGAAGTGGTTAACTCAACCCTCACCATCACCCGTCACAGTGCCGAGGCGCACCGCCACCTGCTCAGCGCCGAACTCCCCGAAACCCTGCCGCAGGTGCTCGCCGACCGCGCAGCCCTGCGGCGTGCCCTGTGCGGGCTGGTTGAAAATGCCGTCAAGTATACGCCTGACGGCGGACGAATTCGCATCCGTGCCGAAAGTGTGGGGGATGAGGTAGTCATTCAGGTTGCCGATACCGGGCGTGGCATTCTGGCTGAAGACCTGCCATTCATCTTTGAGAAGTTTTATCGCGGGCACGCCCCTCGCCTTGGCGTCACTGACCCTTTACTTGAAGTGAGTGAAGAGGTCGCGGAAGCGCCGGGTGTTGGACTTGGCCTTTACCTGGGGCGAACAATCATCGAAGGGATCGGCGGACGCATCTCTGTAGAAAGCATCGCCGGGATCGGCAGCACGTTCACCATCTCTCTGCCGAGGTGGGGGAGTCAGGAGAACGGCTTGGCGGACGAGGAGCAAAATTGATGGCTAAACGGCTTCTTGTGGTAGACGACGAACCGAACTTGTTGCGCGCGGTCGCCGCCTGTCTGCGGTTGGAGGGCTACGACGTCAGCACCGCGCGCAGCGGCAGGGACGCATTGGTGAGTCTCACCGAGTCCCTCCCGGATTTGATCATCAGCGACGTGAGAATGCCGGGGATGGACGGCCACACACTTGTGCACCGCATCCGTTCGTCGCCGCGAACTGCCCTGATTCCGGTGATTTTTCTGACCGCGAAAGACCAGAAAGAAGACCGCGTCGAAGGCTTTCGGACGGGGGTGGACGCTTATATCACCAAACCGTTTGAGCCGGACGAATTGCTCGCGGTCATTCTGGCTATCTTCAACCGCGTCGAGCGCACCCGCGCCGAATTTTCGCGGATGCTGGGCGCGGCAGAGGCGTTACCCTCTCCCCGCCATTACCTGGAGGATTTGACCGATGCCGAGTTGAAGATCGCCGAAGCGGTGGCGCGCGGGTTCAGCAATAAAGAGATCGCCGCCGAACTCGACATCAGCGTCAGGACGGTTGAAAATCACGTCAGTCACATTCTTGCCAAGAAGGGACTCAGTAACCGCGTTGAAATCGCCCGCTTCATACTCGAAGCCAGACCGTCCGACTAGCCCATCCTGTAAACTGTGTGGAGGTGCTTGCCGTCCTCCCCGACGTGACACTTCGCAGCCGATGGGGCTGCGCCATTGAACTACCAAACCGGAATGCAGAAGATTGGCACACACCACATTATGACGAAAAGCCTTAGTTTATCGGTATTCTCGCCTTATCGAGTGTGCCGATGTTTTAAGTTCTGGTTTAGCCTCGTGCTTAGCCCTGTAATTGGTTGCTGATCAACTCGGCAAGGTCTTTCGCCTGCGACTCATCACCGGAGGTAACAACGATCAGGTCAACTCCGGCTGGGGCGAGTGCCGCCACCCGATAATTGCCTTTTTGGAACAGGGTTAAACGATCCGTGATCAACCCCGGTTGGTGTGGGCGCACAAACAATGAAATCGGTTTGGCATTCGGGCTGTAAAAAGCGATATGAAGAAAATCAAGCCCGTCTATCAGACAGGGACGCGCCTGCGGGCTAGCGTACCCAAAGGTCGAAAGATCAGGCACTCTGACAAGACCACCATATTGACGCACCAGTAGATTAAATTCTGCGCTATCGCTGCCAATACCCATCATTGCCTCCATTGAGCAATGATTGGCATGGTCGGTGACCACATCAGCATACACCTTACTGTTGCCGCCCGGGAGAAAGGATTGTAAGGCGAAAAAGGTGATTAAAAAGCCAAGTACAATGATCGCGGCAACCCGCTTCCATCCATCAAACGCAAACCATCGCGGCTTAACGGTGACAGGCTTTTCCTCCATCACACCACGAATGTTGTCAAGAAGCCGACGGCTATCCACCTTTTCGGTTTTGATTCGGTCTTTAAGCAACCGATCCTGTTCGGCATAAGCGTCTAGTTGTCGCGTACAGGCATAACAGGTCTCTAAATGTGCCTGCACATCGAGCGTATTTCGCGAGTCTAATTCACTATCCAAAAACAATTGAATGAGTTCCTGGGTTTCCTTGCAATTCATAAATACTCCACCACCTACCCTTCAGTAGTTCAATCAGGATGGCATCAATGCGAAGTTCCTGTCGCGCGCTTTCGATTAAGAATCGCGCGAATCTCTTTTCTGGCGCGGTGCAGCCTGGACATTACCGTGCCAACCGGAATATCGAGGATGTCAGCGGTCTCTTTGTAGCTGAACTCTTCCACGATAACCAGTAGTAAAACGCTGCGGTGCTCCGCCGATAATTTTTCGGTCGCTGCCACCACTTCACTCCCATCTAAACTGGCAACCGGATCGAATATCAAAACCTTACTTGCGGGCAGGTCAGCATTCTCCATCGCCTCAAAAGGAGTTTCAGCCAGCTTTGCTCGTTTCCCTAATTTGCCATTGATGACGTTAAAGAGAATGCGGTACATCCAGGGTCTTCCATCCGTAGATGGGTCAAAAGACTCAAAATATTTCCAGGCGCGAAAATATGCCTCCTGCACCGCATCCTCAGCATCCTGTCGGTTCTTCAGGATATGAGTGGCGGTCTTCAATAAGTCATCTACATAAGCAATAACCTGACGCTCGAAATTGGTCTTTCGTTGAATGTTATCGAATTTCGACACCACATCTCCGGGTACAAAATATGCTCATTTTATATCCTGCTATTACATCTCTCGTTCACAAAATGGCGGTTCACTGGTTGGCATCCAGCCTGGACAGCCTTCCTTTTGTACCCCAACCGCCTCGAAAGTAGGCAACTACGGCGAGCAAAAGCAGCGGGATAATCGGCATAATGACCATCGCGCCTTCGCCGTTGAGAATGTGCGTAAACGCTGCGCCAATCATCACCAAAATTAACCCGATAGCTGCGTAAGCTGCGGTTTTGGGAAAGAGCAGCAGCAAGCCGCCGAGTAATTCAACTCCGCCGATAACCAGATGAAAGCCTGAGGGGAAGCCCCAGCGTTTGAAGTTCGCCACAACCTCTTCACTTCCCATTAACTTGAGAACCGCCTGAGCGATGTAAAAAATGGCAAGAAGAATTTGCAGCACCCACAAAAGCGTATTTTTGGTTTTCGATAATTCCATTTTTCAGCTCCTCCAAAATGGTCTCTACTTAGGTTCATCCACCAGAACCCTGGAGGCTTCTGATCCCAGGGTTCTTTCACCATTCAAATTAAGCACTCAATACCACCTACTCCTTTACTGAGGTGATTTATTCCAAAAGATTTTCTCATACAGAAATAATGCGCTACGTTGGCATACGATGAAATAATCGGCGCGCGTGGCAGCGCGCCCAAAACGGTAACTGAATTGGACATCATATCTTTGCACAACAGTAATTCATCAGAAAGGAGCCGCCAGCACAACGACTGGCGGCTCCGCTTGATTTTTTGATGGCATGGGTTAATTGTGACGACCAGCCGTTACGCCGCCGTCGAGCGGCATTAGCACGCCTGTGATCCAGGCAGCTTGCTCTCCGGCTAAAAAGAGCACAGCATCTGCAACGTCTGTGACTTACCCGTTTATTGGTTACTTTAAGACGGACAGCTATGTACATGACAAAAGTTGAGTAACTTGTCGAAACGCAATCTGTTGGAAGCGATCCCAGAGATTGCATAATATGCGCCGCAAATGATTCAAACCAGACCGAAAAATACTCGTCGCCTTCCGCCCA
>JBFMDH010000021.1 GCA_040754075.1 Acidobacteriota bacterium | reverse complement strand
TGGTGGTCAATTGGTGTATCATAGATGGCATCAGGGATGTCCTCCGTAATTGAATTTGGCAAAATGATTTTATCAACTACGGTTCAAAACATCCCTTTCAACTTTTTCAACTCAATACTCAGGTTTAGTTAAGGAGGTTAGTGTGCCAATCAGTGAGCGACTGTTAAACATTCTCGTCTGCCCGCTTTGTAAAGTGAAAGTTGAACTCCAGGGCGATGAAAGCGGTTTGAAATGCCCCGAATGCAAGCGGGTCTATCCGATAAAAGATGGCATCCCGGTGATGCTGGTTGATGAAGCGACCATAGAGGACGCGGCTTGAATGAGGTTGCAAACGAAGTAATCAAGCCTGACTGGTCGCGCATCGAAAAGGTTTTGCTGGTGCGACTCCGGTCAATCGGCGATACGGTCTTAATGACGCCTTGCCTCGCCGCTTTGAAAGCCTTTCGACCGGAAATCAACATCGCTGTAGTTTCCGAACCGCTCGCCGCGCCGCTGCTTGACCGGCATCCTCTGGTTGATCAGTTGTTCGTCACTGAATCAAAATTTTCGTCACGCGCTCAACTCATCCGCCGTTTGCGCCGTGAACATTTCGACATCGCGTTCAATATGCACGGTGGTTCAACGGCAAATTTTTTGACGCGACTATCCGGGGCGACGATTACCGTAGGTTACGCGGGACAACGTTATTCGTCTTTATTAAATTTCATTGCGCCCGCGCCCGATGTCATCCTCGGTCGCAGCACGATTCATAGCGTCGAACAACAACTGGCGTTGTTAAATTACGCGGGGGTGCCTTTGCCGGATAATCCGCAGTTGAATTTATCTGTTGATGAAACTGCCAAACGAAACGTGCTCGAAAGGCTCGCCGGATTAAAACTTTTACAAGATGGAAATTTGGCTAGCCCGCTTGCCATTGTTTCACCGGCTGCGGCGTTTTCATCGAAACAGTGGGCGGAAGAAAAATTCGCCGAGGTTGCGAAATATATTTTCGACAATTGGCAGATGCCGAGTCTCTTGATTGCCGCAAGCCACGAACAGGCGGTTGTTGAAAAGGTCGCTTCGCTTGCCGATTGCCCGACATCTATTTTCACGGACTTGAACTTGAAAGAGTTGATGGCATTGATTAGTCTCTCAAGTTTGTTTGTCGGTAATGACAGCGGACCCATGCATATTGCCGCGACTTTCAAACGCCCGCTGGTTGCGATATTCGGTTCATCAAACGCGACGGTGTGGCGACCGTGGACGGATGCGCCTTGTGCGGTAGTCAGGGGTCGGCAGTCGGTAGCCGGTAATACAGACGAAAGAATTGAAAACAGCATTAAAAATATCGCGGTTGACGAAGTGATTGACGCGGTTGACGCCGTGATGCGTCGCGCAAATTAACGAAAGTTGTAAACCAAACGAATGAGCCAGTCGCAAGCAACAATTGAACAGCATCGCGCCGAATCCATAACCGGAATGTTCGATGGCAAACGCATCATCGTGCTCGGCGATTTGATGTTGGATGAATTTATTTTCGGGCGGGTGCGGCGCATTTCTCCCGAAGCGCCCGTCCCGGTGGTTGAAGTCGAACGCCAGACGCTGGCGCTTGGCGGCGCGGGAAATGTCGTAAATAACCTGGTGGCGCTTGGCGCTGCGCCTTTGCCTGTTGGCATCATCGGCGATGATGCGGATGCCGAACGATTGCGCCAGGCGTTTACCAGAATCGGCGTCAAAGTCGATGGCTTGGTTGCCGATAGCAACCGCCCGACGACTTTAAAAACCCGCATCATCGCGCACAATCAACAGGTGGTTCGCGCTGACCGTGAAAGCAAAGCAAGGGTGTCAACTGAACTCGAAGAGCAAATCATTCACACCTTCATTCACCAACTCGATGATGCCGATGCGGTGGTGGTTTCCGATTACAGCAAAGGGTTGCTTACGGCGCGCGTTCTCGAACAGACGCTTGCGGCGGCGCGTGGGCGCGGGCTTACGGTCTGCTTAGACCCGAAGCTCAGAGATTTTGCGAGCTATCAGCCGGTTACGGTCATCACGCCCAATCATCAGGAAGCCAGCGAAGCTGCAAGAATCACTATCGAAGATGAAGCCAGTTTGCTCGAAGCCGGAAAACGCATTCTCGAAACCGTCAAGTGTCGCGCTGCGCTCATCACTCGCGGCGAAGAAGGCATGTCGTTGTTTACGGATGACGAAAGGCTTACGCACATTCCCACAGTGGCGCGTGAAGTGTACGATGTGACGGGCGCAGGCGATACGGTGATTGCAACCCTCACGCTTGCGCTTGCCAGCGGCGCGTCGTTTGTTGAAGCGGCGGTGCTTGCCAATCACGCGGCGGGCGTTGTCGTCGGTAAACTCGGCACCGCAACTGTCACCCGCAAAGAATTGCTGGCGACGATTTAGTTGCATTGAAAATGGATTCGATTGGATGATAGAGAGGCACTAGCTCTCAAAGCAGCATCAACGCTTTGGTCGAGTAAGCAGAGAAACAGATTTCAGGTTCAAAAATCTCTACAACAAATTAACCACGGAGTAATCAATTAAAATGAGTTCGGAATTATTAAATAAAATCAATGAAAAACGCGCGGTTGTCGGCGTTATCGGTTTGGGTTATGTCGGTTTGCCACTGGCTGTTGAACTGGCGCATGCCGGACATACGGTCATCGGCTTTGATGTTGATGATCGCCGCACCAATGTCATCAATGAAGGCATCTCTTACATTCCCGACGTGCCGACCGAAGCCGTCAAAACCCTGGTTGAAAAAGGCAATCTGTCGGCAACCACTGACTTTTCCAAATTGCGCAAAACCGATGCCGTGGTGATTTGTGTGCCGACGCCGCTTCGCAAAACCAAAGAGCCGGATATTTCTTATATACTCGCCGCCGCCGAACAGGTGTGCGCGCACATTCAATCGCCGCAATTGATTATTCTCGAATCGACAACCTATCCCGGCACCACAGACGAAGTGTTATTGCCGATGCTCGAAGAGACCAGCTTGAAACTCGATGAAGATTTCTTTCTCGCCTTTTCACCGGAGCGCGTCGATCCCGGCAATCCGCAATTTCAAACCCACAACATTCCGAAAGTGGTCGGCGGCGTGTCGCACGCTTCGATGGATATGGCGGCGGCGCTCTATCAAACCATCGTTGAACGGGTGCATAAAGTTTCCAGCGCGAGAGTTGCCGAAACCGCCAAGCTTTTGGAAAACACCTTTCGTTCGGTAAACATTGCGATGGTCAACGAAATCGCCCAACTCTGCTATCACCTGGGGATTGATTCGTGGGAAGTCATTCAAGCCGCAGCCACCAAACCCTTCGGCTTTATGGCGTTTTATCCGGGTCCTGGAATAGGGGGCCACTGCATCCCGCTCGACCCGCATTATCTTTCATGGAAAGCGCGGTTGCATGGTTTTGAAGCGCGCTTCATCGGGCTTGCCGAAGAGGTCAATTCTTATATGCCGCGTTATGTCGTAAGACTCATTCAGGACGGCTTGAATGAGCAGGGAAAACCCTTGAAAGGCTCGAAAGTCTTGATGCTCGGGGTTGCCTATAAAAAAGATATTGATGATGTGCGCGAATCGCCGGCGCTCGCCATCGCCGAACAGCTTTTGGATAAAGGGGCGCAACTCAGCTACCACGACCCGCACATTGCCAAAATGGATTTGGATGGCAAAGGTTCCTTAGAGAGTGTCGAACTGACGGACGAGATGTTGAAAGAATGCGATGCTGTAATCATCGTCACCGACCATTCGACGATTGATTACGCAAAAGTCGTGACCCTCGCGCCGCTCATCGTCGATACACGCAACGCCACACGCAACCTCAATCTCTCCGAACACGAAGCGAAAATCATTCGCTTATAAAACGCATCTCCAACAGGCGCGGGTTTTTTATCAGTTCAAAACTCGCGCCTTGGTTTTTTGATTGGGCTTTCCCAAATCTCCCGCTTTCTTCTGCGTCTGGCAAAGTTTATAATTTGGCTTCCTTAAAAAAATTTCGGTGTTGATTAATGCAAAGGAAATTAATTTGGTCGTTCTTTTTTCTGTCATTCACTTTTTTAATTGTTTCTTGTAATAATAAAAAGCCTTCTCCCGAACCGAACAAGAATAGTTCCTCACCCAGTCGTTGGATCGCAGGTCAAAGCCTCAGCCCTTATGATTTGCTGGCAATCGATTTCGTTGATGAAAAAACCGGCTGGGCAGTGGGTGACATCAGCCCGCAAGGCGGACCGCTGCTGCGCACCACAGACGGCGGCAACAGTTGGCAGGTGATTTATAAAACCACAGAGGTCTTTGCCGCCATTCAATTCGTAAGCCCAACTCGCGGGTGGATGGTTGGGTTTGCCGGACGCATTGAACGCACGGACGATGGCGGCTTGACCTGGAAAACCCAGCGCTTTGAACGCGAAGGCGAGGTTTTGAATTCGCTCTGTTTCGTTGATGTGGAACAAGGGTTTGCCGCCGGGGGGCGGGGGTTGGTTTTACGCACCACGGATGGTGGAAATCGTTGGGAATCTGTAGCCACCAGCCGCGTCGAAGATTTGTGGACGATTCGCTTTGCTTCTCCCGAACGCGGATTCATCGTTGGTGAAGATGGCTTGATCTTGGCGACCAGTGACGCGGGCAAAAGCTGGACTCAGCAAGTCTCGAATACTACAAAAGCTTTGTTGGGACTAGCGGTCACGGGCGATGGTTTGGCAGTTGCGGTTGGCGCAGACGGCACGATTCTAGTGAATGAAAACGGCACGAATTGGACGTCGGTCAATTCCGGCACTGGCGAACTGCTTAACGCGGTTGCCGCATCCGACAAGAATAATTTTTGGGCAGTAGGCGCGCGCGGCACAACGGTGCATTCAACCGATGGCGGCAAAAGCTGGAGGGTTGAGCCGCCGGTTTCAGCGAAAAATTTATTGGCAATCGAATTGATAAATGCGACAACGGGTTTTGCGGTCGGCAGACGCGGCGCGCTTCAAAAGCTTGAATAGGCAGTAATCAACAATTTTGTTCACAGAAATTCAAACTTTATCCGAATCCATCAGACTGAATAAAACAGGGAGAAATTTATGGCAGTACGCTTGATGAAAACAATGTTCATGCTGACGCTTGCGGCATGGGCAGTTTTAAACGGCTGGCATTCCACAGAGGCGCATCACGCCGTGGTGCGGTTCAATCTTGAAGATATGGAAGCCACCGCCGACAGAATTTTTCTCGGTCGCTGTGTGAACGTCGAAGCGACTGAAGCATTCATCGCCCAGGGCATGATGTCTGTGACTCATTACACCTTTGAAGTCGAAGCGGCTTATAAAGGCAAACTGCATCGCCGGTACACCTTTACGCAACTTGGACACCCGGCGCGCGCGGCGTTCAAAGAAACCGGTCTGACCATGCATGGGCAGACGATTAAACCCGGTGAATTTATTCACGGCATGAGTTCGTATGAGGTTGGTGACCGCATGTTGCTTTTTTTAACGCCCAATTATATGAATGGCAAATTGACCTATCCGGTCGGGCTGTATCAGGGGGCGTTCTTGATTTCCGAGATGCCTTCGGGGAGTGTGTTGGCGCGTAACAGCATCAATAATGCCGGTCTATTTGATGCACCCTATGGCTGGAGCATTAAAAAAGAAACCGATGCGAAAATTATTTTTCCAAGTCTTGATGAACCGTTGCAAAATGTCAGCCCGGAAGCGCAAACCTTAATCAATAAACGCGGGGCGCTGCCGTTAAATGCGATGCTCAAGGTTGTCGACCGCATCACCGCAACGCACGGCAGAGAGCGAGGTTCAATCATTCAGGGAGCAAACATTCAATGAAACATTCAAGCTTTAAATTTCATTTGAAAAGATTATTTTGCAACTCGCGGGTACTCTTGTCGCTTTCGATAATTGCGATGCTGGCAGCGTTGATGACGGCAAACGCTTTGGCGGGAGGATCTCTGGTGGTTGGCGCCAACGGGCAACCGTTATTGTGGGCGCGCGCGACTGTGCAGGGCGGGCAGCTCAACACCCAAACCGTCGATGCCGAGGGGCGCGTGTTGTATCGCGTCGATTCGGGAACGCTTGGCAGCTTATCGAATGAAAAAGCCGTGGCGCTGGTTGACCGGATTTTCAATGAGTATTCAGCGATTCCCACCTCAACCCTGAGATTCGTCAATGCCGGGGCGATTCGCAATCCCAACACCGGGGTAGTGATGGATGTCAACGGCTCGAATATCGGATTGGTTTACAACAGCACCGGCGGGTCGTTTCAAAATCCGATAGTGTTTGACAGCGATGGTGGGATCACCGGCGGCGGCGGGGTGCTCGGCTTTTTCGATTTCATTCGCGTCGATACGGAAAGCAACACGCTTAGAGAAGGCATCGTGGTACTCAACGGCGCGGCAATCAGTCGGGTTGGCGAAATTCCTTTTCTCGGTGTCTTCACACATGAATTCGGACATTTCGCGGGACCCTTAGACCACGCGCAAATCAATGGCGATATTGCCGCCAATGGCGTCAATTCGGTGCAGCCTGCCGATTACACGCGGGCGCAGGCTTTCGATTTGTTCGTGCCGTTTACCGAAACGCTCTACCCGTTTCTATTTTCGGCAACCACGAGAGCGCCCGGTTCTGTGCTTGCCGCGAGTGGGTTTGCGAGTTCGGGATTTTTTGTTGCATCGCTTGATTTCGATACCACGACCGCTTTATCAAATCTCTATCCCACGCCTGAATATCTGGCTTCGACCGGCTCGATTGAAGGGCGCGTGTTGATTAAAGCCGGTGACGCCGAAATCCCCGTCACCGGCATCAATGTCGTAGCGCGACGCATTAGCAGAGGCGCGTATCCGCCTGCCGTTGACACCACCGCCTTCACAGGATTTCCGACAGCGGCGGTTCCGCTTGATGGCGATAGCGTGCCGATGAGTCCGCCGGCGCAGGACAGCACCGATAGTCTCGCGACTGCTGCAAGCGCAGTAACAGGATTACAGTTTGGCAGCGGGCGTTACAAAATCAGCGGGCTTGCCGATGGCGAGTACATGGTTTTGTTGCAACGCCTCAATGACAGCGCCGTCGGCGGGTCAGGCATCGGGCCGCTTGGCAATCAAATTCCCATTCCGGTTTCCGAAGAGTATTACAACGGCGTGAATAACACCTCGAATTCGGTGTCGGTATTTACGCCGGTCACAGTGCGCGCCGGCAACACCACATCGGGAATCGATTTGTTGATTAACGGGCTGAATCTCGGCAATTTCACATCAATTGGTGAGACCGAACCGAATAATAAAATCCGTCAGGCACCGGTAGTCAATCCGCCACTTGAAATTGTCGGGAGGGTCGCGGGGAATGATGCGAGCAATTTCAGGATTACCAATCTGCCGGGAGCGACAGTTGACCCGATTGAGGATTTTTATAAATTCACAGTCACCGCATCGAAACTGTATTTCATCATTCTCGAACCCGTAGACAACGCGGGCGGCGACCTCGATATGTACCTGTTTAACGCCGCCACCGTGGGCAAGAAAAAAGCTTCGGTTACGGATTCAAGCGTAGTGATGGGCAAAAGCAACGGGCCAACGGCGAATGAATTTTTAGCGATTACGCTTGCGCCGGGAACTTACACCATTGGCATCAGCGCGTTTGAAAACAGCAGCCTCGGTTATAAATTGCGGGTCATCGCTGCACAGTAATGAAAATCGGTTAGTGATTTAAAAGTTGTTGTCGAGATTTTTTGAGAAGTATTAAAGAAGCCTTTCTGTGCAGTGCGTTGTCAGGTCAAGCTTTGGCTTGCCTCAACCGCGCACTGCCTCAGATTGGTTGCGCGTGTTAGACCGAAACGACTCTCATCGTTTTTGGATTTGAAGCGTTTATGATTTTTCAATCGCAAACGCTTCGCCGCTTTATATGGCAATGCCTGTGCCACTTGCTGAGCCGCAAAACCTGCTTGAGAATTCAATAACTTAGCCGATTGACTTGCAGATTTTGCTGCAACATTCAGCCTGCACCTGTCGGCGCTTTATTGCGTCGGTTGCCAATGTCTGAAATCGAGCGACCTGCCAATAACTCAATCCCTGGTCAGTGAAAGGTAAAATTTATTTTAGGGTTTGACGGATGAAAACGGATGAAGCGGATATGAAATGAATCCGCTCAATCCGCATTTTCCGTGCAATCCGAGGATAAATATTTACTTTCAGGAATCGCCCAATGATGATATGCGGCAACGCAATTTTTACCAACGACCGAGCCAACCGGCGATTAACCGAAATTTAATCACTCGCGCTATTGCCAAGACGGATTTGAGCAGATAGCTTTCTTTTGAACATGGGAATAAGCGAAACGTCTTCAGGGATTTCGTTAGAGGATTGGATTATAGAATTCTCATTATTACCGCAAAACAACAAGCCATCTTTGAAAGGGGAAGAGCGTGAGCACATCAACTATTGAAAATCTCAGCATCAATACCATTCGCACTTTATCAATGGACGCCGTTCAACAAGCCAATTCCGGGCATCCGGGAACACCGATGGCGATGGCTCCGGTCGCCTATGCGATTTATCAGAAATTTTTGCGATACGACCCCGACGCGCCGTTGTGGGCTAACCGCGACCGCTTCGTGCTGTCTATCGGACATGCGTCGATGTTGCTCTATTCGATGTTGTATTTGACAGGGGTTAAACAACTGGACAGCGAAGGCAAACCGACAGGCGAACTCGCCGTCACGCTTGATGAAATCAAACGCTTCCGTCAACTCCATAGCCGCACGCCCGGGCATCCCGAATCACATTTGACTTCGGGAGTTGAAACGACCACGGGACCTTTGGGACAGGGCGTTGCCAATAGCGTTGGCATGGCGATTGCCGAACGTTGGAAAGCCAGTTATTTCAACCGTCCGGGTTTTGATCTGGTTGATTACGATGTCTATTCGATTACCGGCGACGGTTGCATGATGGAAGGCGTCGCCAGCGAAGCCGCGTCGCTTGCAGGACATTTGAAACTCTCGAACCTCTGCTGGATTTATGATAGCAACCGCATCACTATCGAAGGCAAAACCGACCTCGCTTTTACCGAAGATGTCGGCGGCAGGTTTCTGGCTTATGGTTGGAATGTTTTGCAGGTTGAAGATGCCAACGACCTCGATGCGTTAGAGGATGCGCTCAAGAAATTCAAAGCTGAAAAAGAGCGTCCGACCATGATTATCGTCAAAAGCCACATCGCCTGGGGCGCGCCTAACAAGCAAGACACCCACGGGGCGCACGGCGAGCCACTCGGCGCAGATGAAATCGCTTTAACCAAGAAATTTTATAGCTGGGCAGGCGAAGAAAATTTTTATGTGCCCGATGGCGTGTGTGACCATTTTGCCGAAGGTTTCGGAAAACGCGGCGCCGAGTTGCACCAATCTTGGGACGCGATGTTTGCCGAGTATCAGAAAGCCTACCCGGAACTCGCCGGGCAATTTTTAAAAATGGAAGCCCGCGATTTGCCTGATGGTTGGGATAAGGATTTACCGACCTTTGCGGCAGATGCCAAAGGGCTGGCGCTTCGCGACGCTTCCGGCAAAGTGTTGAATGCGATTGCCCCGCAGGTGCCCTGGGTGATTGGCGGTTCGGCTGACCTTGCGCCTTCGACCAAAACCAGATTGACCTTTGAAGGGGCAGGCGATTTTCAGGCGGGAAGTTATGGCGGGCGCAATTTTCATTTCGGGGTTCGCGAACACGCGATGGCTTCGATTATTAACGGCATGGCGCTTTCCAAAGTGCGAGCTTACGGCTCCGGCTTTTTGATTTTCAGCGATTATGCGCGCCCTGCATTGCGTTTGAGCGCCTTGATGGAAATTCCGACCATTCATGTCTTCACCCATGATTCGGTTGGCGTCGGCGAAGACGGGCCTACGCATCAACCGATTGAACAACTGGCATCGTTGCGCGCGATTCCTAACTTCATCACCATCCGACCGGGTGATGCCAACGAAGTTGTCGAAGCCTGGCGCGTGATGATGCAACTCACGCATAACCCGGTGGCGCTGGTGGTCACGCGGCAAGCGGTGCCGACTTTGGATAGAACGAAATACGCGGCGGCAGCGGGACTCGCTAAGGGCGCGTATGTTTTAGCCGATGCCGAAGACGGCAAACCCGAAGTGATTTTAATGGCGACGGGAAGCGAGGTGCCGCTATGCGTTGAGGCTTACGAACAATTGAAAACCGAAGGCATCAAAGCCCGCGTAGTCAGCATGCCGTCATTTGAACTGTTTGAGAAGCAACCTCAGGAATATAAAGAGAGCGTCTTGCCGTCGGATGTCACAGCGCGAGTCTCCGTAGAACTTGGCGTCGCGCAGGGGTGGGATCGCTACACCGGTTTGAAAGGCGCGAACGTCAGCATGAAAACCTTCGGCGCATCTGCACCCTTCAAAGACCTGTTGAAATTTTTCGGCTTTACGGTTGAAAAAGTCGTCGAAGCCGCCAAACAACAGTTGGGAAAATAATTTAATTTTGTTAATGAGCGAATACTTGAGGGTTTCAAGTACGGAATGCTAAACCGGAATGCAGAAGCCTGGTACACTCCATATTGTGATGAAGCCTTGTTTATGGGTATTCTCGCCTTATTGAATGTGCCAAGGTCTTGATTTCTGGTTTAGCGGCTCAGCCGCAATCGCGAGAGATAGCTTTGATAATCGAAACTTTATCTGTTGAAAGATATGAAGAGTTCATTAGATCGCGACCTGTTGTCGTCATTCACTTTTGGGCAGAATGGAATCGGATTGATGATCAAATGAAGGAAAGGTTAGGGCAAATTCAACTTGATGACGTGAATCTTTTCAGAATAGGCTCAGTTGATATTGACCGGGAAGAGTTTTGGTCTATTGCAAGGCAACTCAAGATAAGGGGACTGCCAGCACTGGCTTATTATAGGAACGGCGAATTTGTGGAACTGACTCAATCGCTTTATCCAAAAGAACAAATTGAAGAAAAGCTGAAGGAATATTTAAAGGAGATTCAAATAATGGACACTGAGGTTTCAAATCAAACCTGTTCACTTCCTGATGAATTGAAATCGGCATTCGATGCGGCGATTCAGGATTGGAGCGCCAATGCGAAAGTCAAAAAACTGTGGGCGAAAGATGCCACGCTTTGGACAAACAGTGATGAAAGCAATTGGCTCGGTTGGCTCGACATCGTTGACGCACAACTCAATGCAATCGACCATCTCACCAACATCGCTGATGAAATCAAACGCGAAGGCTTTGCTTACGCGCTCCTGCTTGGCATGGGCGGGTCGAGCCTTGCGCCCGAAGTGATGAATTTGACCTTCGGCAAACAATCCGGCTTTCCCGAATTTCAGGTTCTCGATTCCACCGACCCGCAACAGATTAAAACCTTTGAAAACCAAGTTGACCTCTCAGATTGCCTCTGCATCGTCTCAAGCAAATCCGGCAGCACGCTTGAACCCAATATCTTCAAGCAATATTTCTTTGAACGTTTGAAAGCAACCGTCGGCGCAGATAAAGCAGGTTCGCGCTTTATCGCTATCACCGACCCGAATTCCAAAATGCAGAAGGTTGCCGAAGCCGATAATTTCCGTCACATCTTTTTCGGCGTGCCGAGCATCGGCGGTCGCTATTCTGCGCTTTCGGATTTCGGATTGGTTCCTTCGGCAGTGATGGGCGTTGATGTTAAACGATTTTTAGCGAGCGTCAAACGCATGGTCGAAGCCTGCAAGAATGATGATGCAAGCTTAAATCCCGGCGTCGCGCTTGGTTTGGTACTTGGCACAGCAGCGCGGCAGGGACGCGATAAATTGACGATTGTCACTTCGCCGGGCATCGCGGATTTAGGCGCGTGGCTCGAACAACTCATCGCCGAATCCACCGGCAAAGAAGGTTACGGTATCATCCCGATTGACCGCGAAGCGCTGGGTGCGCCCGAAGTTTACGGCAATGACCGCGTGTTCGCTTATTTGCGATTGGCAGGTGCGGCAGACGCGGCGCAGGACGCAGCGGTCGCGGCGTTAGAGAAAGCCGGGCAGCCGGTGGTGCGCATTGCGGTGGGTGATGTTTACGATTTGGGGCAGGAGTATTTTCGTTGGGAAATCGCTACGGCGGTTGCCGGCGCGGTGATTGGCATCAATCCCTTCAATCAACCCGATGTCGAAGCGAGCAAAATCGTCACCAAAGAATTGACCACGGCGTATGAACAAACCGGCAGCCTGCCTGCGGAATCACCGATTCTCGAAGAGCAGGGAATCAAACTCTTCACCGATGAGAAAAATGCCGCGCGCCTTGCTGAAGCGGCAGGCGATGAGCAAACCCTGCTTGGGTATTTGCGCGCCCATCTGAATTCGATTCACGCGGGCGATTACGCGGCGTTTCTCGCTTATGTGGAAATGAACGAAACGCATGAAGCCTTGATTCAATCGGCGCGTCATGCGGTGCGTGATAAAAAGCGAGTTGCAACCTGCCTCGGATTCGGACCGCGCTTTTTGCATTCCACAGGGCAGGCTTACAAAGGCGGACCCAACAGCGGCGTGTTTTTGCAAATCACCGCCGATGACTCTGTGGAACTCGCGGTGCCCGAACAAACTTACACGTTCGGCATTGTCAAAGCGGCACAGGCGCGCGGCGATTTTCAAGTCTTAGCTGACCGCCAGCGTCGCGCCTTGCGCGTACATCTTGGCGCGGATGTGAAAGCCGGATTAGAAAAACTCAACACGTTAATTCAACAAGCCTTGAGATAAGCATATTTTTTAACACGAAGAACAAAAATCATGATAATGCGAACGAAAAGCGATTTACCCGAAGAGCTTGAAAACCACAGGATTGAGATTAGGACTGATCTTAAACTTCAAGACGAGATTGCTGACCTCTGGCGGTATCAAACGAATCATTTTTGAAAAAGTCTTCGTGTTCTTTGTGTTCTTGGTGTTCAAATTTTTACTCAATAAGGAGCAACAGGTATGCAACTTGGTATGGTCGGACTTGGCAGGATGGGCGCAAATATGGTGCGCCGTTTGATGCGCGGCGGTCACGAATGCGTAGTCACGGATTTGAACCCCGACGCCGTAAAACAAATGGAAGGCGAAGGCGCGACAGGTTCCGTTTCGCTTGATGATTTCGTTGGGAAACTCACGAAACCGCGCGTCGCCTGGGTGATGGTTCCCGCAGGTGCGCCCACGGAAAATACTGTGAAAGCTTTGGCTGAGAGAATGGAAGCGGGCGACATCATCATTGACGGCGGCAACTCTTATTTCAAAGACGATGCGCGTCGCGCCAAAGAACTTCTGCCGAAAGGCATTCACTATGTCGATGTCGGCACGAGCGGCGGCGTCTGGGGATTGGAGCGCGGTTACTGCATGATGATTGGTGGCCCGAAAGAAGTGATTGAACATCTCGACCCGATTTTTAAAACCCTTGCGCCCGGCATCGGTGAGATAGAAAAAACGCCGCAACGCGAAGGGCTGCAAAGCACTGCCGAAGATGGGTATCTTTATTGTGGCAAAGCGGGCGCAGGTCATTTCGTCAAGATGGTGCATAACGGCATCGAATACGGCTTGATGCAGGCATATGCCGAGGGCTTCGATATTTTCAAAAATGCCAACTCGGAAGCTTTGCCAGAAGAGATTCGCTATGATTTGAACCTCGCGGATATTGCCGAACTCTGGCGACGGGGAAGCGTTGTCAGTTCGTGGTTGCTGGATTTGACCGCGATGGCTTTGGCGGAAAATCCGACGCTCGCAAATTACACGGGTTTTGTGCAGGATTCCGGTGAAGGGCGTTGGACGATTCAAGCGGCGATTGAAGAAGCGGTTCCCGCAGATGTGTTGACCGCGGCGTTATTCGTGCGTTTTCGTTCGCGTCAAGAGCACACCTTTGCCGAAAAAGTTTTATCGGCAATGCGCCAGAAATTCGGCGGTCATGTGGAAAAGAAGTGAAACGGTTTTTCTCTTTTTCAAACATAAGGGAAAATTGTGCAGTACAATTTCGAGTGGACTCCAATTAAAGCGAAAGCGAATGCGCGTAAGCATAAAGTTAGCTTTGAGCGGGCTGCCGAAGTGTTTTTAGACCCGCTTGCCTTATCTATCTTTGATGACGCTCATAGCGAGAAAGAAGATAGATGGATAACCTTAGGCAAGGATAAATCTGACCTGCTGTTGGTGGTCATTCACACATTTAATGAGGCGGAAAAAGATCAATCAATTATCCGAATAATTTCGGCGCGAAAAGCTAACAGAAATGAAAGAAAGCAATACGAAGGTGAATCGCTATGAAAAAAGAATATGATTTTTCCAAAGGTGAACGCGGTAAATTCTATCGCCCGAATGTGAAACTTAATTTGCCAATCTATCTAGACCCTGATGTTGCTGAGTTTATTCAAAAGTATGCAAAAAAGAATAAGCTTGACGCACAAATTTTAGTCAATAAATTGTTGCGAGGCAGTAAAGACATTGTGCAATCAATCTTGTAGCTATTATCGGCAATGCGCCAGAAATTCGGCGGACAGGTTGAAAAGAAGTGACCAATAGCAGGTGGTAAACTTGCCGGGTAGAATGCCTCCTGAAGTTTTATGCAAAGGAGTTGTTTATGCAAAATGTCACTTTGGATAAGGTGGTTCAAGAAATGAAGACTTTGCCTTCCGAAGATTTGCAACAATTGCGTATCGTGTTGGATGAGTTGTTATCCGAGGAAGAGAAGCGCAAGCGGTTCGAGCAAGCTATGCTACAAGCCGGACTTTTCAGTGAAATCAGAAAGCCCAAAAGAGATATCGAAGCATTCAAAAAATACAAACCCGTGAGAGTGAAAGGTAAACCGGTTTCCGAAACCTTGATTGAGGAGCGCCGGTAAATGCCTGATTATTTTTTCGACAGCAGCGCAGTTGTGAAACGCTACCTTAACGAAACAGGAACAGCTTGGGTTGCGAACCCCTTCAATCCGGCTACAGGTAATCAAATCTATATTGCCCGCATTGCCGGCGTGGAAGTGGTTGCCGCAATAGCCAGGCGCAGAGCCGGAAAAAGCGTTCCTCTCAAGGATGCCGCAAATGCAATTGCTGAATTTAAGCGTGAATTCAATAGTGAATACCTGATTGTTGAAATGACCCCCAATTTGATTGATAAAGCGATGAATTTGACAGACACCTATCATCTGCGAAGCTATGATGCAACCCATCTTGCGGCAGCGATTGGAACCAACAATTTATTGCGGGCTTCAAATTTACTGCCGTTGACTTTGGTTTCTGCTGACCTTGAACTCAATAGAGCGGCGATTGCCGAAGGGCTTACGGTTGAAGACCCTAATGCCCATCCCTGAACTTATTGAATAGGAGAATTTAAATGGCATCAGACCTGGTGAATGCAATGAGTGGCAACAGCCATTCGGATGATCGAAGCGACCCTTGCATTATGGTGATTTTCGGCGCTTCGGGCGATTTGACCAAACGCAAATTAATCCCGGCGCTTTACAATCTGGCAAAAGCCGGACTGCTGTCGCGGCAGTTTGCCGTCATCGGCATTGCCCGTTCCGAGATGAGCGATGAGCAGTTTCGCGAAAAAATTTCTCAGGATATGAAAGAGTTTGCCACCAGCGAAATCGAACCCGATTTATGGGACTGGGTGCAACGCCGTCTGCATTACATTCCCGGCGAATTTGGCGATGACAACCTCTATCAAAGGCTCAAAGGGCGATTGGAAGAAGTCAATCAGGAACACGGCACGCACAGCAACTATTTTTATTATCTGGCGACCGCGCCAAGCTTTTTCGGTGAAGTGGCACGCCGACTGAACACCGCAGGATTGGCACACGAAGAACCGGGCAAAGGGTGGCGACGGGTGATTGTCGAAAAACCGTTCGGGCGCGACTTTGATTCGGCGCACGCGCTCAATCTGGAACTCAAAGAAGTTTTCAACGAAAAACAGATTTATCGCATCGACCATTATCTGGGCAAAGAGACGGTGCAGAATATTTTGGTTTTTCGCTTCGGCAACGGCATCTTTGAACCCATCTGGAATCGCCGCTACATCGACCATGTGCAAATCACCGCATCGGAAGCCGTCGGCGTCGAAGGTCGCGGCGGCTATTATGAAACCTCCGGCGCTTTGCGGGACATGGTTCCCAATCACCTTTTCCAACTGGTGACGCTGACGGCAATGGAGCCGCCCATCTCATTTGAAGCCGATGCGGTGCGCGATGAACAGGCAAAAATTTTACATGCCATTCAACCGATGACCGATGAAGAGGTGATACGTCGCACGGTGCGCGGTCAATATGGCGATGGCTTGGTGAAAGGCGAACGCGCCGTGTCCTATCGCGCCGAAACCAATGTCGCGCCCAATTCCAACACCGAAACCTTTGTGGCGATGAAATTGTTGATTGATAACTGGCGCTGGGCGGATGTGCCATTTTATTTGAGAACCGGCAAACATCTGCCCAAACGTGTCACCGAGATTGCCATTCAATTCAAACGCGCGCCCTTCGTGTTATTCCGCGACACCCCGGTCGATAAACTGGTGACCAATCGTCTGGTCATTCACATTCAACCCGATGAAGGCATCTCGCTGCATTTCGGCGCGAAGGTTCCCGGACCCGTCGTCAAACTGGGCGATGTCGATATGGATTTCAATTATGTCGATTATTTCGGCAAGACCACGAGTACAGGTTACGAGCGGTTGCTTTACGATTGTATGACCGGTGACGCAACGCTTTTCCAACGCGCCGATATGGTTGAGGCGGCGTGGCGCGTGGTCAGCCCGATTATCGATCTCTGGAGCGCGCTTCCGGCGCGCAATTTCCCGAATTATGCATCAGGCACCTGGGGACCAAAAGAGGCGGATGATTTGCTGGAACGCGAAGGTCGGCGCTGGCGCAAAGATGAAGAGGATTTTGCCGGGTAACCACTGCGGAACCGACGGCATAAAAACGGAACCCGTGGAAACTCAATGAAATTTCCCTATGTTCGCTCTCTATTCCGTCTGTTTCGTGGTTCTCTTTTTTCGCCTTGAGGTTGGAATAAAAATCCTGCGTAGTGGATTTACTGAGTGAGCAATTTAAGCGAAAGGAAACAATCTCAGCATGTCTAAAACACAGAATATTATCAGTTGGGTTTTGCAAATTATCGTTGCGGTTATTTTATTTCAAACCCTGTTTTTCAAATTCACCGGCGCTGATGAATCGAAATATATTTTTATGACACTTGGACTTGAACCCTGGGGGCGCATCGGTTCAGGCATTGTTGAACTCATCGCGGTTATTCTATTACTGATTCCGCGCACCGTTCCTTACGGTGCAATCCTCGCGCTTGGCACCATCACCGGAGCGATCTTCAGCCATCTGACCAAACTCGGAATCGTCGTCAAAGATGATGGCGGGGTGTTGTTTATTCTGGCGTGTGCGGTTTTTGTCGCGAGTTTAGTGATTTTGATTTTACACCGGCGGGAACTTCCTGTGGTCGGTCAAGTTTTCGGTTAAAAGGAAATCGTTCATCCAAACTCTGTTTCCTCTCCTTGGCGTGATGGGTAAGATAACTACCGGTCACGCTTTATTTTTTGAGAGGAATGCATGATTGAAAAATTTCTTTGTCGCGTTCTGTGCGGTTTATTTTTTATACTCGCTCTCTCACCGTCATTTACTTCTGACGGTTTGGCGATTGCCCAACCTGGCCAAGCCGATAAAGCGGCGACCCTGGCGGCAATTAATCGTACACGCGCCATCGTTGAGGAATTGATTCACACCACTTACCCGGAACTTGCAAAAACCGATATTCAAATTCAAAGCTTCACCGATAATGCCGATTATTTCCGCACCCTGTTCAATTTCAAGCGATGGCTGTTTGGCTTGAAGATGCGCTATTACATCAAAGTCAATCCGCAAGTTTTTGAACGCGGCGCTCCCGCAGCCGGTATCCGGGCGATTCTCAGTCATGAACTCGGACACGTTTATGATTTTCAGACTAAAAATCGTTTGCGGCTTTTCGGGTTGATGCGCTTGGCGGGAAAAAATTATACGGCGCGATTTGAGCGGCGCACGGATTTGCAAGCGATTTCGCGGGGGTGTGGTGAAGGGTTGAAACTCTATCGCGAATGGCTATACCGGAACGTGCCTGCTAAAAAATTAGCAGAGAAACAACGCAACTATTTTTCGCCCGCAGAGATTGAGGCGATTCAAACAAAATTAAAAGCCCAACCGGAACGATTAACCTATTGGTTAAAACGGGTTCCGCGAAGTTTGCGGGAAATCGAGGATACGCAGTGAATTAATCCGAGTTTCCAGCGCGTTCGCGATATGCGCGCACCAGCCGAATCAATTCACCTAAACTGGAAGGCTGCGCGGCGCGGCGGCGATTTTGTGCGCCGATTTCAAACGCAATGCGCCATTGCTCGAACAATACGCGATAAGCCGCAAAGACGCTGTTTTTCGGGTCGTAGATATGTGTGGCTTCCGAGGTCACGCCGTTCAATTCAATCACTTTGAAATTTTCGCCGCGTTGGAATTCCTCAAGTGAGCTGGCGCGAATATCGTAGCGCCCGAAATAAAAGCCGGTAAATTTTTTGCTGATGCGGTCGATACGTTCTTCGAGCGCATCGGTTTTGTGTTCGATGCCATCGAGAAAAATTGCGCCGCGCGAATGCGTCCCGAGTTCGATGAGTTGCCGGGGTTCACCGGCGCTTAAAACTTCTTCAAGATGGTCGCCCTGTTTATCGAGATAAAATTTCGCCATACAGACGGCGCGTTCATCTGCAAGAATCAAATGTTCAAGCGTGCGTTTGCCATCGCCCGTAACCACCGGGAAATGCTTTTCGGTGATGGAAAAAATTTTGCCCCGCGCTTCATCGGGAAAGCGATAATAAAAGACCCCGAATTCAAGCCCCGCGACATATTCCTGAATAATCATATCGCTTGCGGCAGCGGTTAAATAATCGCGCAATGCTTCATCGCTTCGCACTACCGCGACCCCGCTGCCGCGTTGCCCCTGGTCGGGTTTAAGCACCACAGGAAAGTCGAGCGCCAGTTCGCGCATAAACATTTTTGCCTGCGCGAATCGTTCATCAATATTGAGCGTCGCTTTGATTAATTGATGGCGCGCAATAAAATCTTCGGCGTTTGACAGACCTCGTAAAATTTCGGCTTTCGATTCACCGACGAAACCGCCTGTCGGGATCGCGGGATTTGAGGCGGTGAACAAAGTTGCGCTGCGATATTTGACCATCAGATAAATAACATAAGCGACCACCGGCGGATAAAATGCCCACATCTTCCAGAATTCCCACCGTCTTTTTCTGCGCCACCAACCAATGAACATTCGCCGTCCACGATAGGTAGTCATCCGCACCATGAATCTAAGGGCAATCAATAAAATCAACCCGATGCCTAAAATTTTTAGAAACGAAGTTTGATTGGAAATCAGAAAAGCTTTCAATACTTCTGCGCCGACGACTGCCGATAGACCAATGAGGAGCGGCGACCACACAACGCCCGCAAGTAAAAAGTAGAAACAGAACCACCAGAAATTGGTGTGCAAAAGTCCCGCGGCAAAGTAGGTCGGCAGCCTCGCGCCGGGAACGAAACGACTGGTCGCAATGACCGCCAAACCGTTACGATTGAACCAGCGCGAACTGCGCTCAACATCTTTTGATTTGATGAACCACTTGAGCGGCACACGCGCAAGCGACGGGCGACCTAAGAATCTACCGGCTAAAAATAACAACACATCACCGATGAAAATACCGATAAAACAGGCAATGGCTGCGGCAAGAAAACTCAGGCGTCCCTGCGCCACCATCAGTCCGGCGCTGATGCAGGTCAGGTCTTCGCTGACGAGGGTTGCCGCTGCCAGTAGGAGTATCACCACCAGTAAGGTGATGCCGTGGGCTTTCGGCAGGGTTGCCGGATTGAAGGCTTCGGCGGCTTCGGCAAGGCGCGTGGCGTCGGCGCGGTCGCGAGTCAAAGCTTTGCCCGCTTCGACGTGATTTAAAAAAGGCAGAATGAACTGTGCGAGCATCGCGCCTTCGGTAAACACCGTGAAGTGATTTTCAGTTGGTAAAAAATGGGCTTCGCTTTGCGGCACTAAACGGAAATGCTCACGCGCTGCTTCAATTGGAACCAGCACATCTTTTTCACCATGCAAAATCAACATCGGTGATTCGTAATGCAATAAAAATTCGCGCAACGGTCGCTGGTCGGTGTCATAAAAATTTCGCGCATAAGCGACACCGAGTATCGCATCATCCAGATAACCGAAATGCGGCGTGGCTTCGCGCAGAAGCCACAGCCCCGCGAGTTGCATGGCGTGAACCGCATGATTGAGATGGTAATCGCCGAGCAGTTCCATCTCCTGCACTCCGATAGCTGAAAGCATAGTGATTGACCGCACACGTTCAGGGGCGATGTCCGCCAGGTTCAACACTACGCCGCCGCTCATGCTGAAGGCGATGAGGTGAGCTTGTCGAATATTCAATTTATCCATCAAGGCGAGCACATAACGGGCGTGCGCGCGAATTGAATAGTCGGGAACTTGATGCGTGGATTCACCGAAGCCCGGCAAATCCGGGCGAATGACGCGGAAACTCCGGGCAAGTTCAGGCGCAAGCGAGTGGAAATCTTTGGAATCGCCGGGGCTGCCATGCAAAAGAATGACGACCGGGCGCGAAGCTTTTTGTGAAGAGGCGTCCGAATGGATTGATGCGGTGTCGGAAGGATTAATTGAACTGTCGTTAGTGAATTCGCGATAGGCAAGGCGAATGGTTTGATTGGTTGTCAGATCGCCGTCAACGGCTTGCACCTCGACGGCGCGCATCTCTGCGGAGAGCGGCTTTTCGGTTTGAAAAGTTCTCACCCCAAACGAGAGCACAAGCAAACCCAGATAACCGGCGACAAAATATCTTTTTCGCACCTTTAAGCGGTTCTCCATCGTTTGAGTGTCGAAGTCGCAACCCCGAACTCATTGCCCACTTCGACGCCCTGCAATCTTAGCATCATGGCAATTAAGGCGAAGTGGTGAACCGTGTGGCTCAGTAAAAATTGCATCTCGCGCAAAACCGTTGAATGGCTCCATAAATTTGCATCAACCGAAACATCTTCCAACCGAACCATTATTTTTGAAGCTTCATCGATTTGGAGGGCAGTGAGTTGTTCAATCAGCCCATCAATTTTGGCAATGGCAACCGAGCGGTTGCGTTCAATCAACTCATCGCGTTCCCGCGTGTCGTAATCAATGCGGCGGTTTTCCACGCCATTTAAAAAAGCTGTGAAAAAATCCAGGCAATGGCGAACGTGGCTGCCGATGCCGTAATTGAAAACCGGCGGCATCGTACACCAATAAATTTCATCATCGATTCGTTTGAGCAATTGATTTGCTTGGGTAAGCAAGACGATTGCTTCTTCGGTTAATGGGTTGTGGCTAAAGTTATCTGACATTCTTCCTCTGTCGTCACAACGGGAGTGAATTGCTCAATGATAGCGGCGCGTAATCTTTGCGCCAGAATTTTACGATCATCTGCACTAAAGGTTTGCTCACCGAAAACCACTTTCGCATCAATCCTGCGCAAGCGAAATAGGGCAATGGCGTGCGAAGCAAATTCCATATCGCCCCACCAGCAAACGGACAGGTGGGCGGGCGGTTCATCGGGCGGCGTTTGATATGAGATGCTGGCATAGCTTACCGGCAGTCCGGTTTTTACCGCAGGCTCAAGCAGCGACGGTTTAAACGGCAACACCGTGTCGCCTTTTGAACTGGTGCCTTCGGGGAAAACCACGACGCCTTGCCGCTTCTGCCAGGCATTTTCAATCAACTCGATGACGCGCGGAATATCCTGTTTGCGCGTGCGGTCGATGAAAATAATCCCCATGCTACGGGCTAAAAAGCCTATGCCGGGCCAATCTTTAACATCGCTTTTGGATACGAAAACGCAATCAAGTTGTGAAGCGAAAACAATGATGTCGGTGTAACTCAAATGATTGGATACCAGAAAAAATGGCGCGCGAGGTGGCGTGCCTTCGATGGTGAGTCGCAGTCCGGCAAATCGCGCAAGGGTCTTTCCCCAGGTGCGAAATATCCAGTTGCGCCAACTGTAGCGCAGGTTTTTGAAGGCAAACACCAGTGGCAAGCCCGTAAGCCAGAGCAGGTAAAGCCCCAGGGTGCTTGCACCGATGGTGAGCAATCGAAATGTAAGACGCAATGGTTTTTTCATTAGAACCAATCACACGCCGAAAAAAACTCGACTCAAGGCATCGAGCGCCGCCAGATCGAAAATGACGAAGAAATCAATGGTTTTAAACAACCGGTCAATCGCCGGTTCGCCGCAAACCTTCGCGCCGTATCGCAAATAGGTTCTGAAGAGTTTTGGGATTTTGGCAGTCGCTCTCGGCTGAGCGACAAAGCCTTCGTCAAAACAGACAAAATCTTTTTGCGGCGGCACATGAAATTCTTCATGAAAATGGCAGCCCTCGGCAAGCAGTTGCATGACCGCTTTGCCTTCGCTTGGGTCAAGGCTTGTCAGCGAACAACAGCCAAAAAGATAACGCTTGCGATAAAGCCGCATATAAGCCACCAAACCTTTCCATAACAGAAAGAGCGCTTTTTGACTGCGATGCGCGTCGGCAATGCAGGCGCGACCGAGTTCGACACTTTGATTGAGAACCTCGACCGGTAAATGCGTTAAATCGAATTCGCCAGCCGAGTAAAATCCCAACCGGGCGATTTCGCTGGTGTGCAAACGATAGGTGCCGACCACTGTATTGGTTTCCTGGTCAATGAGCATCAGGTGATGACAGGTGGCATCGAATTCGTCGCGGTCACGTCCGGTTTGAAACGATGCATCCAGTCCTTCCTGAAGTTCAAGGTTGAAAACTTCAAACCGGAGTTTCAAAACGGCGTCCAACTCGGCAGGCGTTTGCGCAAATCGCACGACATAACGGTCTTCGCTGATAGCAATCTGCGGAGGCCCGGGTGTCAGCGTCAACAACTCATTGGTTTGCAAAACAATTGAATGTTCAGGTGACATCTCAGACCTCCTTTCGCGTAAAATTTTTTGAGCAATCGAAAGAAATTATTGGATGCATGACCAATGATTTACGCATCCCGTATTCACACGATTGTGACAACTGATAAATCCGCAACCTGTGTGAGTTTATTCCATACAGTGAGTGAGGGCAGTGTACACGAGGAACAATCTTGACGCAAAGACCTTGAGCAGCAGATGGATAATCGCAACCTTTCGCATCGCGGCAGGCAGGTGAGTCGATTTCTGAGGCTTTGAAAAAATATTATTTCTCGGAAATATTTTTGAAACCAAACCGGTCTCGTCACGTTATAAGCCCATGTGAGTGAACAGCATTCAATGTTAAACAATGCGCCTGAGAGACATTGAATTGCTGGTAATAAGCGTTGTCGCTTAGGGTGAATCCTCCTCCATTACTCACTAAGCGCAGCAACCTTCGGAAGACCTCCTCTAACGAATGCGTTGCTGCGCTTTATTTTTTCTCACAATTTTTTACAAGTTTAACAACTTTTTAAACAATCTTCTTGCGAAAGCGCAGGGCGCTCAATATCAATAACAACACGCCCATCACCGTAAGCACGATTACTTCTTCCAGCAAATCAAAAAAGGTCGCGCCGCGTAAAACGATGCCGCGAAGAATTTGAATAAAGTGAGTTGCCGGGATGATGTAGCCGATGGCTTTCATGGGCAAGGGCATCGAATCGCGCGGAAACATAAACCCGGAAAGCAGAATCGAAGGCAACATAATCAGAAATGCCATTTGAAAAGCTTGCACCTGATTTTGCGCCTTGGTGGAAATCAACAACCCGATTGCCAGCGCCGTAAATAAAAACAGAATGCAAAGCAGTAATAGCAGTATCACTGAGCCGTTAATCGGCACCTGAAAAATCACCCGCATTGCCGTAAGCACCGTACAGGTTTCAAAAAATCCAATCAGTCCGTAAGGCAACAGTTTTCCCATCATCAGTCCGAACGGTTTAATTGGCGTGACCAATAATTGTTCAAGCGTTCCGCGTTCGCGTTCGCGGACAATCGAAAAAGCCGTCAGCAAGGTGGTGACCAGTTGCAAAATCACTGCGACCAGTCCCGGCACCATGAAATTTGCCGAACGCGAATCGGGATTAAACAGCATCTTAGGGCGCATCTCTATGGGAATTTGCAGACCGTTTTGTTGCAATTGTTCGGTGATGCGACTCAGCGATTCCTGCATGCCTACGGAATTTGAAACCGTCAGGCTTTGCGTTGCGACCGTCGAATCCGACCCATCAATTAACACCAGCACGGTTGCCTGCCGATTGGTTGCCAGGCGGTCTGAATAATCGGGCGGAATTTTGATGCCGACTTTGACGCGACCCGCAACAATCGCATGGTTCAACGCTTCGTCGGAATCGACATACTCGACAATGTTGAAATAATCGGTGTTTTGAAAAGCCGCCAGCAGTTCACGCGATTCGCGGTGTTGGTCTAAATCATAAACCGCCGTCTTGATGTTACGAATATCGGTATTGATGGCATAGCCGAACACCGTCAGTTGAATCATCGGGATGAGCAACATCAACATCAAGGTCAACGGGTCGCGGGTGATTTGAATAATCTCTTTATAAAAAACCGAACCGAATCCTTTGAACATAATTTAATCCATCTGATACTGGTTTAGCTTTGCCATCAAGATGCAAAGCGAAAACGGAACAAACGGAATGAACAGAACAAACGGAATATTCAAATGGGTTCGCTTAAAACGCTATTCTCTTTCGCCGTTTCTGCCTGTTCGGTTATTTCCGTTTGTTCCGTTTTCTCTTCATCACGCCAACTTTGACGACCGGTATATCGTTTGTCATTTATTGCCATTGGTTGAATAACGTTTCGTTAAACTCACGAACACATCTTCAAGCGAAGGGCGCGCCGGAGCGACTTCTACGCCGTGAATGCCAATCGCCGAAAGGGTTTTTTGAATGGCTTCGAGCGGCTGGTTTTTGTCCATCAATAGATGAATCGATTGCCCGAAAATCGTCGCGCCTTTGACATAGGTGGCGCGTTTCAACTCGCCGAGCGCAATGGTCGTATTGGGGCAAAAGACTTCTACCCATTTTGCATCGTCAGGCGTCACCTCCGGCAATCGTTTCAAATCATCCGGCTCGCCGCAGGTAATCAGTTTCGAGTTATAGATGTAACCGACGCGCGCGCAACGTTCGGCTTCATCCATATAATGCGTCGTGACGAACAGTGTCATGCCTTCGCTTGCCAGTTGAAAAAATAAATCCCAGAGTTCGCGCCGCGCCACCGGATCGATACCGGCGGTCGGTTCATCCAGAAAAATAATTTTCGGTTTATGCACCAGCGCACAGGCGAGCGCGAGCCGCTGTTTCCAACCCCCCGACAAGGTGCCGGCGCGACGGTCGGTGAATTGTTCAATATGGGTTAAATCAATAACCGCTTGCCGCCGCTGTTTAAAATAATCGCCTTTTAAACCGTAAACCTGCGCGTAAAAATTGATGTTTTCGCGCACCGTCAAATCCTGATAGAGGCTGAACTGTTGCGACATATAACCGATGTTTTGACGTATATCATCGGATTGTTTTTCAATATCGAAATCCAAAACCCTTGCGCCCCCGGCAGTCGGCGCAAGCAAGCCGCAGAGCATTCGTATGATGGTTGATTTGCCTGACCCATTCGGTCCCAGAAAACCAAAAATTTCACCTTTGTGAACATTGAAACTCACATCACTCACCGCCGTGAAGTTGCCGAATTTTTTCGTCAGTCCGTTGATTTCAATTGCATTCATAAGCAGGGTTCGGAATACAGGATTCAGGATTCAGGGGAGAAGAAACGATGAAGGCGGAAGGCTGAACAGAAAGCGTTTTGTAGTTGTTCATCGTTCATCGTTCCTACTTCATACTTTCTTCCCCTGAATCCTGAATCCTGTATCCTATTTACTAATTTCCACATCCGCAGCCATTCCGGCGCTCAACTTTCGTGAACTGTTATCCAACCGCACGCGCACACCGAATACCTGATGATTGCGTTCTTCGCGGGTCTGTACATTGCGCGGCGTGAATTCCCCTTTGGAAGCGATGCTTTCAACTTTTCCTTTGAAAGTCTCTTTGGGAAATGAATCAACCGTGACGCTCACTTCCTGTTCGCGTTGCACAAAGCCTTTTTCCGGTTCGGGCACATAGACCTGCACCCACAAACGATCAAGTTCGATGAGCGTTGCCACCGGTGAATTGGGCGCAATCAAATCGCCCGGTCGCACCCGCAGCACTTCAACATAGGCATCGGCTGGCGCTTTGACTTCCAACTCATTCATCTGCGTTTCAATTTGCGAGAGCGTGGCGCGGGCTCGCGTGAGTTGGGCTTTCGCCGCATCGATGTCTTCTTTGCGCGAACCGCGTTCCATCAACTGTTTTTGGGCGGCGGCTTGCCTGTATTGACGTTCGGCGCGGGCAATATCCTCCCGGCGTGTGCCTTCGCGCAACATATCGAGTTTCTGTCGCGCCGCATCGCGTTTGCCGCGCGCGCGATCCATATTGGCTTTCGCGGTGTCATAATCCTGCCGCGAGGCGATGCCTTCACGACTCAGTTTTTCAATGCGCGCAAAATTGGCTTTGGCGACCTCGTAATCGGCATTGGCGGCGTCGAGTTCATCCTGGGCGGCGGCGATTTCCTGCGTGCGGGGTCCGTTGCGCGCCAGTTCATAATTCATCCAGGCGGCTTCGGCTTGAGCGCGGGCTTCGGCAATCTCTTCCGGGCGAAAGCCGTTTTGTAATTTTTGCAGGTTAGCTTCGGCGGCGGCGATGGCAGCAAGAGCGTCATTGCGTTTGGCATCCAAATCGTAACTTTCAAAACGGATGAGCGGGTCGCCGGTTTTAATTTGCTGACCTTCTTTAACCAGGACTTCAGCAATGCGTCCGCCAACTTTCGAGCCAACATGAATTTCATCGGCTTCGATGGTGCCGGAAAGCACCAGCCGATTTGCCGGTTCGCGGGCGGAAACATATTTCCAGGTCGCGACTGCCGCTACGGCGATGAGAATGACGATTGCTAAAAGAATAATTTTTCTAAAACTGCTCTTCATCGTTTCACCTGCTTTTTGGAATTCGGGGTTGGCTTACGTTTTGCGGATGAAGCCGTTTGAGAAATGGGTTTGGCGCGCCGATGATTTAATTTTTCAGGCAGCGTTTCGGTCGCCGCTACGCCATTCAAATAAAGGTTTGCCGTATGGGTTGCGACCCGTTTGATGAAGGCTTCGTCGTATTCGGGTTTGCCAAGCGCCATTGCAATCACCGGGCGAAAGGCATGAAAAATCATCATCATGCCCATCAAACTGAGCGGCGCCAGATCAATATCAACCGGGCGTAATTCTTTGCGCTTGACGCCGTCGCCAATCAATTGTCTGAGCATTAAATAATTGTTGACCGGATATTGTTGAAAAATTTTAATGAGTTCTTTACCGCCTGCGAGCATTTCGCGCAGCAGAATGCGCGCCAGTTTCGGATGTGAAAGGATGTAATGAACTTCGCCTTCGATAAATTGCGCAAGTTTCGCGGGCGCAGGCGCAGGAGTTGCAGAAACCGCGGCAATAAACGAACGTACCGATTCCACGGCGTTTTCAAGCATCGCGCGATACAGCCCGTCTTTACTGCCAAAATAATAATGCACCATCGCCGAAGTGACCCCGGCAGTTGCGGCAATGTCACGAATCGACGCGGCGGCAAGCCCACGCTCGGCAATCAATTCTTCGGCTGCCGCCAGAATATTGGCTCTGACAATCGGATCATCGGTCTTTAATCTCGCCATGTTTTTTAATTCACCGTTTGATTAATTAATCACTTGATTAATGAATATAGGTCTGATGTAGGTTCCCGTCAAGGCGAATAAATTTTTTCGAGTGTGCTATGGTAGATTTCATCAATACATGAACCGAGGTTTGAAGATGGGACTTTTCTTGAAACAACTGTTAGCCGGACGCGATTTTGCCAAAGGCGATAGCGTGGCAACCGGGATGGCGAATTTTATTTATGTGGTCGGCGATGATGAAACGCGGGAATGTCTGGTGGTCGACCCGGCATGGGATGTTGAAGGCATTTTGGATTATCTCGACAATCACGATTTCAAACTCGCGGGTGCGCTGGCGACCCATTATCACCCGGATCACGTCGGCGGAACATTTTTAGGCTACACGGTTGAAGGCATCACGAAATTGATGGAGCAAAGACCGGTGCCGGTTCACGTCAACGCGCACGAGGCTGAATGGGTAAAAGAAATCACCGGCATTTCTGAAAACGACCTGCGAAAGCAGGCAGGCGGCGATGAAATCTTAATTGGCAATCACCGGTTGACCTTTCTTCATACCCCGGGGCACACACCCGGCAGCCAGTGTTTTCTGGTTGACGGCAATCTGATTTCCGGGGATACGTTGTTTATTGGGGGATGCGGGCGAGTGGATTTGCCCGGCAGCGACCCCGAACAGATGTATTATTCGCTCACTCAAGTGTTGGCGAAACTTTCCGATGAGACGGTGCTTTATCCCGGTCATCATTACGCCGCGAAAATGGTGAGCACGATGGGCGATGAAAAACGCAGCAATTTTTATATGAAGATGAAAAGCCTGGATGACTGGTTGAGTTTAATGGGCGGGTAATGATTTGTGCTGAAGTTAAAAAAAAGCGCGCTTTAATTTAAAGCGCGCCTGTCAGTTTGTTGGACTCTCTTTTTATTTTGGTTTATGGGAGTTGGCGTTTACCGTTTAATTTGTCTCCAGGAAAGCAGTTTGATGGTGCCGTAAGAATTGCCATTGTTTAAGCTGAGCACGAAACTGCCGGTTTCGATGTTGGCGCTCACCGGCGTGCTGTTCATGTGTGGGTTGCTATAGGAGATAACCTGTCCGTCAAAACTGCCGTTGCCGCTCAGGTCAAACTGCTCACCGCAATAAGTAATCCCGTTGAACGTTGGCCCATTCGGTGTGGTTGCCGCGTCAACGTCGCCGCGAATGCGAACATCCTGTACCGCAATCATCAGAATGTCGACATCGACGAACGGGGGCAATTCCGGGGTGTGTAAATTTTTGAGCTTTGAAGTGAAATTGGTATTGCCGGTAATTTCAATCGAACCCGTAGCAAAAATGGTTGTGTCGACTGTGGTTTTGCCGAGATTGCCTGAGATGGCGACATTGCCGCCATTTTTACCACTCGGATAATTATCCTGCCCGACAACATAAACGATGCGGTTATCAGCTTGAGGTCCGCCGCTCGGTTTAATCGTCCAGGAGCCACTGCCGTAACTCCACCCGGTGTGGTCTAGTTCTTCTTCACTGATGGTCACGACACCGGTTTGCGCGTTGCGTGAAATGAAGACGGAACCGGCAGAACTTTGGGTAATTCTGGAACCACTGTTCGTGCCGCTGGTTTGGTCAAGCGCGCTAGCCAATGAGGCATAATCTACACCGAGTCTATCGGCAAGTCCCTTGAGCCGCCCCGTCGCGTTGTTTTGATTTTGATTGCCGGAACTATCCGAACCGCTATTGATATGCGCGCCGTCGGCAAAATTGGGGTCAAGCAACAGCGTATCCACAGTGCGGAGGAAATAATCCTGAATGCGCGGATTGGTCGCTGGGCCACCCGAAGTTAAAGGGGCGCGAGTGACAAATTCGGGGACGAGAATTTCCGGCTGAAGCCCGCCGTAAAACCCATCAATATGAAAACCACCGCCTTGCGTGGTAACCGTTCCGGTAGCCGTAGCCGATTGGGCAATGTGCGGCGCACCTTGAATAATTAAATTGCTGTTTGAATGCACGCTGCCATAGGCTCCGAGAATTTCCGCGTTACCCGAAACTTCGATGTTGCCTCTGGCAATCATTGCCGGAAATGAGACAAAGCCGACCCAGCCTTCGAGCGTGACCGAAGCATTTCCGTAAGTCCCTGTTGAATAGATGACGACCTTGTTGTCGTTATCAATATTGGGATTATTGGCGTTTGTGCCGGAGGTTTCCGAAAACGGACTGGGCGGGTTGAAGTTGGGAACCTTGGGCGACGCCGTTGAACTGGAAGGCTCATCATCAATCAGGCTGACTTTATAATACACGCCTTCGATGGCAGCACCGGTGATGGCGTCTTTGAGTTGGGTTCCGAGATTGGGATTACTCGCATCTGCGGGGTCAATCATAATTGAGCCGGTTTCAAACTCTGCAGCATTGGCAGTGATGAAAGGATTATTGCCTGACAGGTAATTGGTATTGAAATCTGTGCCGCGCAAAGCCAGCAGGGTTGAAAAATCCTGACCTTTGTAATTTCTCACCAGACACAACGCATGATTCAAACCGGCTTCGGCTGCCTGTACAGCGGTGGTTTGAGTCGTATAGGTGTTGCTGACGCTCAATTCGGAAATAGCTGTCAGGCTGATGCCCATCACCAGTGCCAGTAACAAAGCCATGATGAGCAGGGTTTGAATTAATGCGACACCGCGTTCTTGATTTTTGAGTTTTCTATGCATGGCATTTTCCTTCCTCGGTTATCGATTCCTGAGCCGTATGGCACCAGAATAAGCGACTTCGCGATAACGTTTGTCGCCCTGGGTGATGCCGTTGGGAATGGCTACCAGATTGACGATGATGGTTTTGTTGGTGCGTGTGGAACCATTAGGGTCTGTGAAAGATAAACTGATAATGTTATCGGCAATCGGAATGCTCTGTGCCGGCGAAACCGTATTGTCGTCCATGATGATGCGCCGGTTGACTGCATCCAGGCGTAAGGTCACATCTTCGGAGGTGACGATAACGTCGGAGTTGGCAGCGATATTGGCAGTGTTTTGGGTATCGCCATTGAGGTCGCTTTTCAGGCGAATTGAACTTGCGGTCGAAGAATTACCCGAAACCACCGGCGATTGTAAAACTGCAAAATCACTTTCGTTGACGGTCATTTTGCCGGTCGGATTGGTTCCCGCACTGCGAATGATTTCATTCAATCGCGACAGGGCAAACCGGGCGTTGCGCTGCGCATCGGCATAAGCTTCTTCATATCGATATGAGCTTTGAAAGCGGTTCAGTAAAGAAATCGATATGCCGGTGACAACCGTAATCAACATCAAGCCAATAACGAGTTCCAGAAGCGAAAAACCGCTTTGCTGATTGATAGCCTTCATAAATCTCCTAATCCTGTCTGGTAAGAATGGTCGTAACGGTCATCCCGTTTCTCATCTGGGGGATGGGGTTCATTTGCAAAATTTTGATGGTGACATAACGCATATCGGCGGTGCCCCCCTGTCTGACTACCCAACTCACATCAAGGTCACCAATCGGCGTATTGGCGATGGTTGCATGATGAGGGTTATTCGGGTCTAACGTATAAAGATAAGGCGTCGTACTGTTTTGCCCTGCGGAAGCGGCAGTTGTGGTGGTCAGAGCGCCACCGATGCTCACCGTGGGGTGTTCGGAGTTTCTTGACCAGACTGTCGAGCGCAATCTATCCACCTGATCCTGCGCTGCAGCGCCCAGAACATTTTTATGGTTTGAAATATTATTCGAGCGCGAGATGTAAGCCGAAACCGCGACGATTGAAACCAAGCCGACAGACAGCACGACAATGGCAATGAGCACTTCGATAACTGAAAATCCGGTTTCACGAGTTTTACCGGGTGCAGGTTGGTAATTTTTTTCTCTCATATCATTGTTCCTGATTATTCGACGCTGATTTTGCCTCGCAGATTGATGCGAACCTTGATGGATTTGCCATAGCTTTGCAGGGTGATGAGTTGTTCGGTGGCACCAATCGGCAATTCGCCGCGAGAATTAAAAGTCGCTTTTATTGGAGCATTGTCGGGAAAGGTTGTCGTGATGTCATCGGGCAACGTTTCATAAAAATAATTTGAGAGGGGAACGCCCGCCGCGACTTCATCCGGGTCTATGGTATCAGGAACGCCATCGCCGTTGGTGCCGGTAAAATCAAATCCGTATTGTTTCGTGGTGTTGTTAAACGAGAAGGTCACATTTTTATTTTTGGTCATGGCAAGCGCGCGCACGGCTGCCGCTCTCTCGGCAATGTGGTCGGCAGCGTTTTTCAACCGGTAGGCGCGCACAGCATTAATAAAATTTGGCAAAGCGAATGCCAGGATGGTCGCGATAATCAGACAAACGACGACAGTTTCCAGAACTGAAAAACCGGCTTCGGATTTTCTGATTTTTGGCAGATGCGCATGATAATTAAACATCATATTTCCTGATAAATTTACGTTGATAACTTGGAACACTTCACAAGGGCAGTCAGAGGACAATGCGTAAATTGAATAAAAAATTGCCTGATGCGATTTAGCATTAGGCTACTTGATTGAATTTTCTGCGGGAGGTGCGGCAGGTTCAGACAAGGTATTCAGTTGTAGACTGCAACAATCTATACAATGCAGAAATTTCGCAAGGAGCGTACCAGAGCCTTCAATAACCTGACTTTTTGACTCTGCCGGTTAAAATTGCCGGTCAAGGCGCTCTGATTGATTAAAAATCAATGAATCGCTACCCTGCTAAGGGAGGCGTGCAGGCGGGCAATCTGCCACTTGCCACCAGTTAATGCCGACTGGTCATCACCTATAATCCCTGCCCTTGTTACCTGATGACACAATGAAGATAAAAAATTCTCGAAATTTACGAGAGCTATCAGCTTGAAACAAAAGCGTCATTTTATGCCTCTTGAATTTGGTTATTAAGGCGATTGGCGATGGGGTTTCTTTTGCCAGGTTGAGGGAGCGGTCTTTGACCGCGACTACCTAACGACGCGATCAAAGACCGCTTGCCTCAGTAAATCGTTTTGCGGGTTGCTTTAATGTAGCGCGGGTTTTTATCAATTGAGCAATTGGCGTTCGCTGCTTTGTAAAAGGGCTGAGAAAGAATCCGTAAGCGCCACCTCCTCGACATACGAACTCTCTCTCAGTTTGCCGGTTATTGAAGCTGTTTGAAGGTTTGGCGGAACCCGGTCATTTGAATGTATTGGAAAAAAGGCGTTCCGGGCGGCAGTCGATTGGGGTCTAGAAATGAAACGTCGAAAACCCAGTTGCGGGTAGGTGGACTATAGGTTCGCCCGCCGCTTTTATGCGCGCCATTGTGTTGATGACTGTTAAACAGATTGATGAGCGAACCGCAATAGTTGACGCGGGTGCCCCAGCTTTCTAAAAATCGCGGAAAGTTGTGTACCCCGCCTGCGAGATTGGCATCACCGCCACCTTGATTGGGTTGTCCGCTGACGCGCAAACTGCTCATGGTATCACCCATTAAAAGCGCCGCGCGTACAGTGGTTTCGCCTGCGCTGTTGACGGTGCGCGTGCCAAATTCACAGGGGTTGCGAAAACTCTTGGCATCCGTCCATTGGTTTGACAGCAAGGTCACGCTATCGGCTACGAAAGCCGCGGGAACCTGCGCGCCATTGTATTGATTGGGTTGAGTCGGCGCGCTGGCAGTTGGTCCCGCCGATACACCTGTTGCATTGTAATTGCCAAGCGTATAAAACCCATTTTCTGTCGCGATGGTGTAGCCTGTGTTGGTTGAACCAATCAGCGATTGTCCATTAATGGCGCGAACTGCGCGACGGAAATATTTATGATCGGTGAGGGCTGCCAGGTCGGTTTCAATGCCGACATCATAACGCGCCGCTTCCCAGGTGTAATCGACATCCAGTGCGCCATTGCGATTGACATCTTCACCCGGTTGTATCACGCCGTCATTGCGTCCATAAATGTCTTCCATATCGAATTCGCCATCATTATCTGCATCACCCCGGCGGTCGGAAACATAAACGATAGTGCCTGCGCCGCTATTGTCGGAAATGTCATCGCTTGAAAGACTGCCGCCCGGCAGCCCGCCGTTTGCCGGAAACAGTCCATCAAAATCGCCTCTGATAAATGCGCCAAGGTTTGCCATGTCAATATCGACGACACTCAAGACGCCATTGACCGGAACTTTTGCTGTGGTTCCGAGGCTGTTGCCGGGCGAGGTGCCGGTATAGTAATACCACCAGGTTGGTGAACCGGCATTGCCGGGCGAGCCTGAACTGCCTGATGGCAGGTCTTCGCTATAAAGCCCTTCGCGTGAACTATACATCTTTATCGGGAAGGGAACGACGCGATAAGTGGTGCTGCCCACGGTTACGGTCTGTTCAAATGAGGTCGCGGCGGTTGCATAGGTTGCGCTTTGCGCAGTGCCTTCGGTTGCCGATGCGGCGGCGTTACTGACGCGCCAGATGTATGGAGAAGGCGCAGTATCCAATTGACTGGTGGCGACGAAATTCATACTGCTGCTGTAGGTGTAAGCCGGACGCGAACTGAAATCGCGCGGGTCGCTTAAATTGGTATAGGCGGCGGTGGTGCTGGTGTTGCTGCCGCCATTGATGTTGCCCGCCGGAACTTTAATCGGTGGCCCGGTGATTTCATAGCGTTGCAATTTGAAGATGGCGCGCGCGTCACCGATATTGAGTCCGCTTGGATTCTTATGGGTGATGCCGAGGCTCAGAAAATCTGCGGTCGCATCGACGGCAATCGGATTGTAAGTGGAAGGGTCAACGGTGACCACTTCGATTTTAATCCAGGTTTCGCGGGTGGCAGGCATACCGCCCGATGTATAACTTGCGCCTGTATAAAGCCGATTACCGTTGACGCGCTTTGCCTGATAGCCATCACTCATCGCTACAGGTTCATAGCCGCGCGTCCCGTCACCGCTGCTGGTGCGACTGCCGCTTGCGCCGCCCGCGCCATTGCCCGCGCCATCGAGTCTCACGCCGCCCGTGCCACCCGGCAAACGCGATTGGCTGTCGCTCAGGGTGACGCGGATGCAGGGTTTGTTATAAAAACGCGAATCTCTGAGTACCGTGTTGTCTGTGTCCTTGCCGCGTTTGACCAATTCTATGGGGTCGTTATTGGTGCCGATTTGCAAAGGCAATTTCAACAGTTTTTGATGCGCCAACAGATTGCCGTTAAATTTTGCCGAATCCGAAGACCAGGTGGTGTTGGGCGTCCAGTTCGGCATATCGGCATCCCCAGCCTGTACGCCCGAAGCTTTTTTCACGCTGCCAACCGTCACCAGTTGATTGACGCCCGCGGCATCTGCGACATAGACATTGCCGTTCCAACTCCAACCGGGGTCACCGGTGCGCGCCCCCATGCGCGAGGTATCGCGAATGATTTCGCCTGCTGCGGTCACTCGTGAATTGAAATAGAGATTATTGCCCGACATCATAAAAATATGGCGGTTGGAATGGACGCGCCCGCCGAAATTAAAGACCGGCCCGGGATGGAGTTCCATATCATCGTTATAAAAAATGCCGAATTGAAACAGCGGTATCTGATGGTTGAAAAAAGTCCGCGTGAGTTGCGCCTGCGCGCCGCCCGCATAGGTTGCAACCGAGGTCAATCGCCAGGGCGTGCGAATCGAAATCAGCCCGGAAAACGGCCCGTCATCAATTGGCTTGGGCGTCGATGCGGCGTCTTGCGTTACGTCCTGAATGAAGGTGAAACCGGCAATGTCGGGTTGGTTATTTTCAATGCGCGTGATGTCGGCAGCCGTGGGTCGCAGTTGCACATCGAAGATGTTATTGAAATCTCGCGACATCAATTCCAGACTTGCCTGCGAAGCATAGAAAGCCTGGGTGTGTGAATAATCATTGCCCATCACCAGGGCTTCGGTCGTCACTTTTGATAAACTCGCGGCGACGAAAATTGCCAGCAACCCCATAATCAACACCGCCGTGAGCGTCGCGGTGCCGCGTTGCTGTTGATTGCTTGATTGAGAATCCCCTGAATGATTTTGCCGATGCTGATTCATTGCTTCATCTCCCTTTGGCGTTAAAAAACGGATTAAAATTTTTCGTAATCGAGATTGCGCGCGCTGTAGGTTGCGGTAAGCGAGGTTCTGAACGGTTGATTGGTTTTCGGGTCAATATCAGGACTGCGAACCGTTATCGAAACTCGCACCTGGCGGATATTAACCATCTGGTCACTGGCGGGCGCATCGGCAACCGTGCCGTCTTTCATAATGTATTGCACCTGAAAATTTTCTACCCCGAAAGCCAGAGGTTGCGCCGTCCAGCCGGTCGCGCCGCCATAAACATCGCGCATCAAAGTGCCGGTGTTGCTGCCTGTGCCGTCTTCATCGACGACGTAATACTTCGCCAGCGTGATGCGTTGCAGGCTGCCGGGCAGGGCAATCTGTTTAATGGCGCTTCCCGCGCCAGGCTGATTGAGGTTGAGCGGGTCGGCAGCGCCGCTCTGGAAGTTCAATCTATCGGTGCCGGCTTTACCGGTGAGCATGCCGAGCGCAGCGGCGCTGGTCTGCCCGCCAATCAAATAAATATCGCCGACCTGACAGGGCGCGTTGCTGTAGCCGCCTGAGGTTTGAATGGTTAATTGCGACCCGTCACTGGCAATGCCGTTAATCGGAATCGAGATGCTGTTATTGAACGCATCATCAATGAAAGCGATGGTAATCTGGTCTGTAGCGGTGCCATTAACCGAACCGGTGTTGTCGCGCGCATAAATCGGGGTGACGAAATCCAGAGTCGTATCCGCATCGGCTGTGCCGCCAAACAACGTGGCAACTTCATTATCAGGTACGAGCGCGCCGACATTCGGATAGCCGACACCCGAGTTGATAATATCGCGCCCCACGGTGTTGAGGGCGATGCGGGCGTTTTGCAAAGCTTCGGCGCGCATATTGGTATTGAGTCGCCCGGAACGCCCGACTTCGAGCAATCCGAAAACCGCGCCTAAGACGATGGCGAAAATCACCAGACCAACGAGCAGTTCAATAACTGAAAACCCGGTTTGCAATTTGTTGGTTCCGCGATGGCATTGATGAAAAATTTTTCTGATGGGTAATGGGTGTTGCATCATTCACCTCTCCAATCTATTCATCCGAAGTTCGATAATTGGCAATGTAGCTGGTAAAGGTTTCGCTGCGTTGTCGCGTGCCGACCCAGTAAGAAATCTCTACCTGAATTTCGCGCAAGGTGATGGGCGCAGTGGGGCGATTGGGGTCGGGTTTGTCGGTAATCGTGATGGTGCGCTTATACCCGCTGACCGGTTCGCTATCGTCTGCGTTACCGGCAATGCCGTCGGAGCCGTTGGCGTCATCTGCGGTTCCGACAACGCCATCCCGACCGGGTGTGGGATAAATCAGTTGTTCGCCGGTCAGGAACACCCCTGCGGGAACTGACATGCTGCCGGTATTGCCGATGGCATCCCAACCCAGAGTTTCCAAATCGCGCGCCGTAAAAATCGCTTCGACGGTCGAGGTGGCGAGTTGTTTTGCCGAAAGCATCTCTTGACTCATCGTCGTCTGCGCGATGGCTCTGGTCATCGCCGAAACCAGTCCGAGAATGCCAATCAGTAAAATCGCCACGGCAATTAAAACATCGAGATAGGAAAAGCCGGATTCTTTCGCGCGCTTGCCGGTTATTGCATCGGTTGGTTGATTCATTAGTTGACCTCCCAGATAAATCGGTTGGTATCAAATCGCCAAACCTTGGCGGATGCGGTTGGGCCAAACAATGTCACTGCGCGAATCAAATTGCCCGTCGGTTGTTCGGGCGATGGAGCGGTGCCCGGGGTTGGCGAAAAAAACAGTGTGAAGCTGATAGGCGCAGGCGATGATGACGCATAGCCTGCGGTATTGGTCACTGAACCATCGGCGAGAAAATAAATATCGAGCGTGCCGTTAATATCAAAATTTGCCGATGGGTAATTGTACGGCGCATTCGGCAAGGTCAAAGGATTGCCGCCAACCGTTGGTCTCTCCAGTGTGACTTCGGCATTTAAAACGCCGCGATTGATAATTACTTCATCACCGCCCGGCAACATACCCATATCCGCGAGGCGTATGAGATTGTTGGCGCGGTCAATGGTGATGCGCTGAGCCTGGCGTTGCGCCAACGCGCGTTGATGAGCTTCGCGAAAAAAACTTAAAATTTTCTGCGCTTCATCTTCGGCGGCATAAGCGCGTTTATTCCCCCTGAAACCGATGACCGCGGCTGTCGTTAAGATAATGATAATGCTGACGACGACCATCAATTCGATCATCGAAAACCCCCGCTCACCAAGCGGACGACCTTTAGCTGCAAGATACACGTCTGGCGTCATCTTAGGTTTTACTCCCGATTTTTGCTGAACTTTTGCGTGAGGTGTGAATCAAACGGGTGTCAGGGGGTACGATGAATGATTCTTCAAGCTTGACACCTTTGTGCTTAAACTTCCCACATACATAGCAAAGTGAATTGCTGGTTTTTAAAGAGAGCAAGACCGGTGCCATAAATTGTCAGGTTCGCTTTCGCGGCATTTTAAGCGAAAAGCATGGTCTTTTAATGATGAATGAAAGCCGGTCAAATCGGCTTATGAATGACCTGTTTGGATAAGCTTATCGCCATTTTTTTTACTGAGCAGCGCAACGCTTTTTTTCAAGCCGTCGCGATGAAATAAAAAAAATGAAATGCCCACCCATAGAGGGCGAACGGGCTAGTCGAATTGATACGAAAATCTACACTGTCAGTAGATTCTTACCTAGAACCGAGGGCTTGCCCGGTTAAAGATTCCGAATCGTTTATTCATCACCGGGAATCGAAAAATATTTTGTCAGCGGTTTTGCGCGCCGAACATCGACGCATTAAGATACTCGCCCAATTCTGCAAAGGAGGAAACAGACCTTGCCCGAATGGTTCAAGTTAATCGGCATTGTCATGGTCATTCTGGGATTCGCTTTCAAACTGCGCACCACGATTGTGGTGATGGTGGCGGCGCTCGTTACCGGTTTGATTGCCGGGTTGCCCTTGTTTTCAAGCGCAGGTTTTTTTCAAAGCTTGCCGTATTTCACCAAGCCCGGACAGGAAGGCATTATCAATATGCTCGGTCGCGCCTTTAGCGACAGTCGTCTGATGACGCTTTTCATCATCACGCTTCCGGCAATCGGACTTGCGGAGCGTTACGGGTTGCAGGAACAATCCGCCAACTGGATTCGCAAAATCAAAACGGCGACGGTTGGGCGGTTGGCGATTACTTATCAACTCTTTCGCATCTTGCATGGATTGATGGGGCTTCGTTTAAACGGTCATGCGTCGTTCGTGCGCCCGTTGATTTTTCCGATGTCGGTGGGCGCTGCCGAAGCAAAAAGCGGAGAAGAAGTCGCAGAAGACAAAATCGAAACTATCAAAGCGGCAAATGCGGCGAGCGAAAATTACGGCAATTTTTACGGGCAGAATCTTTCGTTCGTGCAAGCGGGAATTTTGCTGGTGTACGGGGTGATGAAAGGACTCGGATATGAACTGAGTCTCTGGCGAATGATTTTATTCACCACGCCGATTGTGATTTTTTCTGTGATTCTGGCAGTGATTCAATTCCGCTGGCTCGACAGGCGTTTGAAAGAATGAATGGTTCATCGCTATTTGTGCGAATGACGCGGTCAACGCCGCCTGCTCAACAAAATATTTTTCTCAATAAAAACACTCTCGTTGAAAAGGCGGTCAGAGACTGCCGCTGATAACTATTCAAAGGTATTTCAATGACTCACATCGCTTTTGTTTCCGTCGTCAATGCGTTACTCAATCTCGACACCGTGTATGTCATCACGGGCTTGGTGCTTGCGGTCTTTGCCGCGATGAGCTTTCGCGACCGCGCCAATCAACACCGTATCGCCAGCGGCATCTTCTGGTCGCTGCTTGCTGTGGCGTTTGCCTTTGGCAGTTTTCTGCCGCACTGGCTCACCGGGCTTCTGGTTCTGGCAATGGTGGTGATTGACGGCATCGGGCGCGTCGGGCGCGGGGCTTATAACGAAACCACCAAAGAAGAACAAGCCGCACACGCCCGGCGACTGCGCAATAAAATCTTTTTGCCGGTCATCGCCATTCCCGTTGTGACGATTGTTTTTGCAATGCCGTTTTTGATTGCCCTCTATTTCAAAGTCGAAGGCATAGATTCTGCCGCCGTCAATCGCGCGGCGCTCGTCGGTCTTGGGTTCGGTGGGGTCATGGCGATGCTTTTGTGTTTGCGCATCACCAGAGATAAACCCGCTGTAATGTTCAACGAAGGGCGGCGCATCAATGATGCGATGGGGGCGCTCAGTTTGTTGCCGCAACTGCTCGCTTCGCTTGGGGTGATTTTTACGGCGGCAAAAATCGGCGATTTGATTGCCGGTGGCATTCAACAGATTATTCCTGAAAACAGCCTGTTTTTACTGGTCTTGGCGAATTGTTTAGGCATGACGCTGTTTACCATTGTCATGGGCAATTCGTTTGCGGCATTCCCGGTGATTGCTTCGGGCGTGTTGGTGCCGTTGATTGTCAAACCTTTAGGCGTCAACCCTGAGATGGTCGCGATTATTACCCTGACGGCGGGTTCAAGCGGGACGTTAATGACACCGATGGCGGCGAATTTCAACATCGTGCCGACGGCTCTGTTGAATATGAAAGACCAGTACGGAGTGATTAAATTCCAACTGCCGTTTGCGCTGGCAATCTGGACGCTGCACGTTCTGCTGATGTGGACATTGATAAAAGTAATGTGACTACCACTTCGCCAGTTGTGACACTTGAAAAACTGTCACAACTGGAACACAAATTTCTGAGCGAAAACGCTATGCTGTAGGAAAAGAATGCCGCTCAATTCAATGCGGAGGCTGTAGTCATGATTCAACACTTTATTTGTTTAATGATATTTTTCGCGGCAAATCTTGGACTGGTTTTGCCACAGTCGCAGACTTCCCAACCAATGCAAACGTTTGCCACGCTAGAGGGAACAGTTATAAATCGTGCAGGCGGAGTTATCGTCGGAGCCAAGGTCACTTTAACCCACATTGAGCGTGGAACTAGTTGCGTTGTACAGACCAATGCGAACGGTTCTTTCAAAATTGTTGATTTGCCTCCTGGTATTTACAAAATTCAAATTGAAGCTAAAGAATTTGAGTCCACCGTTTGGGAAATGAATCTGGGCTTAGGTGATATGAAAGGGTTTACGGCACAACTCAAAGGTGGAGGGTTTGATTACAAGAAAGATGAAAATGAAGAACAGGATTTTATCAAAAATAAAATTCTCTCCGTCAATAGCCTGAAAAAAGACATTAAGAAAAACCTGCCATTAGGATCATCAATCGCACAAGTCAATGAATTCCTTAAACAACGAAGCATTGAGCATAGTAAATTATTCATCGGTGATAGTGACTCTGATTACCCAAATGAAAAAAATCTCAGACTAATTCACACATCAATTAGAAATGTTAGAAAAGGACTCTTGGGGAATTGGGGAATCTTCATATCATTTCGCTTTGATGAAAATGACCACCTGATTGACTATAAAGTGAAGTGGGTAGGGTTGACTTGATTGTAGCATTGAATATAAACAGTCGGGTTAAATTTTTGGAGGATATTAATTTTCTGGGTCGAGTAGGTGTTTCCAGAGTTTCGGTGAGGCGCGAAAGCTGGTTTGTTGTAAACGCCTCACCGCATCTTCAATATCAATCAAGTTGCGAGCTTGGTCTAATACGCCTAAAGTGCCGACAACCTTTAAGCCCCGGGACACTGCTTTTTCGCGTCCGCGCTTTTCATCAATGATGAGCAGGTCGCAACCCAACTCTTGGGCAAGGGCAATCGCTTCTTTTTCGCCTTCATCCAATTCGTTCAGTGCTTCATCAATTTGTTCGACAGTTTCAATCACTAACCATTCAGGACGCTGGTTCACCCAGTTGCGGACAACTTCGGGCGCATCTGCTGAATTCAACTCTTTCCATACCGCTTGCGGCAGAATGACTTGTGAAAATAAATCTCTCAGGATGTCGGTATAGCCAATAAGAATGAGGTAATTTATCGGGCTGGTGTCGGCAATAACAATCATTTCTTGATTACCCGTTCAAGGGTTGCCCGATCTTGGTCTAAATCCGATTCTGAATAAGGTAAATAAGCTTGACGTTCTTTAAGAAAGCTTTCAGTTTCCCACCAGGAAAGATGCAAAATTTGCTGCACCTGCCCTCTGCTGAGCGCACCGCTGCGATAGCCTTCAACGGCTATGGCTTCAAGAACACGGCGAGGCAAATCGCGCCATTCGGTTTCCAATTGACGCGCTACATCGTCAGGTAATTCAACCGCTATATTCATTGCTTATGCCTCCTGGAAAATCACTAACAGTGTAACACAGACCCTAACACCAGATGGATGCTACAGCCGCAACTTTGCAAGGAGCAATCGTCATCCTGCAAAAATAAATTGGACTTTCCATCACTCAGCAGAAAGAACCTGTAACCTGCTTTGCGTTCTTGGCGTCTTGGCGGTATAAACCAATTTCCACACGGTCTTAAAAAATCATAAAGGAGCCTCGAATGATGAGATTGAATGCGATTTGGCGGCGCGGTGTCGTCGCCGCTTTACTGGCAGTCAGCATTTTCGTATCACTTCCGCAAACTTCAGCACAACAGAAAGGTTACGATGCCAGCTTGATGAAAGGACTCAAGTGGCGACTCGTTGGACCCTATCGCGGCGGGCGTTCGGTAGCGGTCGCGGGTGTCAGTTCGCAACCCAACACCTTTTATTTCGGCGGCACCGGTGGCGGCATTTTTAAAACTACAGATGGCGGCAATAACTGGATGCCGATGTCTGACGGCTTTTTCAAAACCGCATCGGTTGGCGCAATCGGCGTTTCCGAATCCGACCCCAACATTGTTTACGTCGGCATGGGCGAAGGTCCGATTCGCGGCAATTTCTCTTACGGCGACGGCGTCTATAAAACCACGGACGCAGGCAAAACCTGGAAACATCTCGGACTCGTCGAGACCCGCCAAATCAGCCGCGTGCGCGTGCATCCGAAAAATCCCGACATCGTTTATGTCGGGGCGCAGGGACACGCCAGCGCCCCTAATGACGAACGCGGCGTGTTTAAATCTACGGATGGCGGCGCGACCTGGAAAAAAATTCTCTTCAAAAGCAATCGCGCAGGCGTCACCGATTTGATTCTCGACCCGAGCAACCCGAATACGATTTACGCCGGCATCTGGCAGGTCGAGCGCAAGCCCTGGACGATGGAAAGCGGCGGCGCAGATAGCGGACTGCACAAATCCACAGACGGCGGCGAAACCTGGACGGACATCTCGAAAAATCCCGGACTTCCGAAAGGCATTATGGGTAACATCGGCGTTACCGTGTCGCCGCTCAATCCCGAACGCCTCTGGGCTATCATTGAAGCCGAAGATGGCGGCGTCTTTCGCTCGGAAAATGGTGGCAAGACCTGGACGAAGGTCAACGAGTCGCGCAATCTCCGTCAACGCGCCTGGTATTACACGCGCATCTACGCAGACCCGCAATCCGCCGACACGGTCTATGTACTCAACACCAGTTTTTATAAATCGATTGATGGCGGGCGCACTTATTCAAGCATCCCTGTGCGACATGGCGATTGCCATGATTTGTGGATTGCGCCCGATGACCCGAAACGCATGATTATGGGCGATGATGGCGGCGCGGAAGTGACCTTCAACGGCGGCAAAGATTGGACGGAAGAAGACCAACCGACCGCACAGTTTTATCGCGTCACCGTTGACCAGGATTTCCCTTATCACATTTACGGCGCGCAACAGGATAATTCAACAGTGAAGATTGCTTCGCGCGCGCCCGGTTTCGGTATAGACACGTCGGACTGGTACGATGTGGGCGGCGGTGAAAGCGGTTGGATTGCGCCGCATCCGAAAGACTCGAATATCGTTTTCGCAGGTTCGTATGGCGGACTGCTGACGCGCTATGACCATCGCACCAAACAGGAGCGCAACATCAATGCCTGGCCCGATAACCCGATGGGACATGGCGCAGTAGATTTAAAATATCGCTTTCAATGGAATTTTCCGATTGTCTTTTCGCCGCACGATGCGAATGTGCTTTACGCGGCAAGCAATGTCATTCACAAAACCACCAGCGAAGGGCAAAGCTGGCAGGAAATCAGCCCAGACCTGACGCGCAACGATAAATCGAAACAGTTGCAATCGGGAGGACCCATCACCAAAGACACCACCAGTGTTGAATATTACGGCACCGTATTTACGATGATGGAATCGCCGGTGCAGAAAGATTTAATCTGGGCGGGCAGCGATGATGGCTTGGTTCACGTAACACGCGACGGCGGCAAAAATTGGACGAACGTGACGCCGCCAAAAGACCTCATGCCCGAATGGATTCAAATCAATTCGCTCGACGCTTCGCCCTTCGATGCGGGCACCTGTTATGTCGCGGCGACCATGTACAAGCTGGATGATTTCAAACCCTATCTCTACAAGACCACCGATTACGGCAAGACCTGGAAGAAAATCGTGAATGGCATTCCGGCTGACGCATTCACGCGGGTGATTCGCGAAGACCCCAACAAAAAAGGCTTGCTCTATGCCGGAACCGAAACCGGCATCTATGTTTCGTTCGATGATGGCGAAGCCTGGCAACCGTTGCAACTCAACATGCCGGTGACGCCTGTGACCGACATCGTCGCGCAAAAGCGCGATAAAGATTTAATTGTTGCAACCCAGGGGCGTTCGTTTTATGTGCTTGATGATATGACCGTGCTGCATCAACTTGCGGATGCCGCGAAAGCGGATGCGTATTTGTTCAAACCCGAAGAGGCGTATCGCTTTCAAGGTGGCGGCGGATTCAGCGCGCCCAATTCAACCATCGGCGAAAACCCGCCAAATGGGGTGGTCATTCACTACTATTTGAAGAATAAACCCAGTGATGTGCAGCTTGAAATTCTCGATGCGGCGGGCAAATCAATTAAGAAGTTTGCGAGTAGAGGCGCAGCCGGGCAGGGCGCGCCACAATCTGCCGGTGATGATTTCTTCGCGTTTTTTGGCGGCGGCGGAGCAAGTCGCGTAGCCGCAGCGGAAGCCGGACTCAATCGTTTCGTATGGGATATGCGTTATGCGGATGCGACGCGCTTTCCCGGTTTGATTATGTGGGCAGGATCGACGACGGGACCAAAAGCCGTGCCGGGAATGTATCAAGTGAAACTCACGGTTGATGGCAAAACCCAGACGCAGAATTTTGAAATCAAACGTGACCCGCGCCTTACGACGACGCAGGAAGATTATCAAAAACAGTTCGATCTGCTTACCAGAATTCGCGACAAAGTGACCGAAACCCACGAAGCGATTTTGCAGATTCGCGATGTGCGTAAACAGGTTGACGAGGTGGTGGCGCGCACCAAAGAGCAGACGGGCGCGAAAGCCATTGCCGATGCCGCGAAACGTTTGAACGATAAGATGAAAGCGGTTGAAGAGGCACTCTATCAAACCAAGAATCAGAGCGGTCAAGACCCGTTGAATTATCCGATTCGTTTGAATAACAAACTCGCGGCGCTCACAGGCGTGGTCGCCAGCGCCGATGCCGCGCCGACCGAGCAGACTTATAAAGTTTATGAATATCTGGTCGGCGAAATTAACCAAGAACTCGCGAAACTCGCCGAGATTATGAAGACCGATTTACCGGCATTCAACAAAGTGGTTCGCGACCAGGAAATTCCTGCGGTGATTGTGAAACCCAAAACCACTCCGCAATAGCAGCCGTGAATTTCTCAACAAACCGAAGGCGGAGGTTTGAATGCTCTGCCTTCGGTTTAATAAGGCGCTTTAACCTGAAGGGTTGGAATTTTTTCAAAATGACGGAGGTTTCGGGTTGCCAGTGTCAAATCTTTATTAAGCGCGGTAGCAGCGATTAAAGCATCTGGTAGTGCAACGGCATACTCACGCGTGATTTTTCCACCTTCAATGGCAACCGGTTCATCAAGGTAGGCGATACGAAAAAGATTGAGGAAGCGGTTTACTTTTGCTGCCTCTCTGGGAAGTTTCATTTTTTGACCGGCATAAATTTCTGCAACCGTAATGACAGATACCCAAAGGATTCCTTGTTTTCGCTCACGCCGTAGAAATTGTGTGGCTTGTGATACACCGCGAAAGTGATCTATCAAAATATTGGTATCAATTAACCAATCCATCAACTGCGTTCCTTCCATTGTCTGCGCAGCGCGTTTTCGTATGCAATACCATTCATTTCATCTTTCCAGATGCCGGAAGTTTCACGAAGGATACGATTGGCATTCAAAGATTTGGGCAAACGGGAAATCAGGAAATCGACATAATCGGCAACTTCGCGTTGTTTGTCTTCCGGTAGTTGGGTGAGTTTGTCTGTTAATTCCTCAAGATTTTGCATTTGCTGTTCATCCTATTTTGATGTCGGTAGCGGACTCATTATACAAACATCCTGCACGTTTGCGCAGTCTACATTCAAAGGTTCATGGTCTTCTGTACACGCCATAGTCACACGCTTTATTATCTCAGTTTCACTATTGAATAAATTTTTAGGATGAGATTATGGCACAACAAAATACTTTCGATGTGGTTTCAAAAGTTGATATGGCGGAGGTCAAAAATGCTTTGAATCAGGCGATGAAAGAGATCGGGCAGCGGTATGATTTCAAAGGCACCAATTCCAATATCGAACTCGATGAAAAAAATCATACGCTCACGTTGGCAACCGCGAGCGAGTTTACCTTGAAATCCTTAAACGATGTCTTGCAACAAAAACTGGTGCGGCGCAACGTTTCGCTGAAAGCGCTCTCATACGGAAAAATCGAACCCGCGGCGCGCGACAGCGTCCGTCAGGTCGTCACCTTGCAACAGGGCATTCCGATTGAAAAAGCCCGCGAAATCGTCAAATTCATTAAAGACTCGAAACTCAAAGTGCAAGCCGCCATCAACGGCGATTTCGTGCGGGTCACGGGTAAAGACCGCGACACCTTGCAACAGGTCATCGCCGCTTTGAAAGCCAAAGATTTCGGCATTGATATGCAATACACCAATTATCGAACGAACTGAGCGACGGAAGAGGTGATGAGGTGATGAGGTGATGGAGGTGAAGAGGTGACATAGAATTTTCATTACGCAGTTTTGTGGTTGTTTAGTTGTTACTACGCGCTGACAGATTTTTTCATCTGGCAAATATATAACGACCAACTGGCGCAAACCGCAGAAACCAACAACCACTCACCCCTTCACCTTTTCACCTCTTCATCCTTCACCTGAGTTGCAGCGTCGGGTCGCCAAATAAAATCCAGGTTTTGCGGGTATCCAAATCTTCGCAAACCCGCTTGGCTTTTTGAATCGCTTCACCAAGCGTCACCGGTTTACCGTTTGCTTGAAATAGGGCGCGATAGAGTTCGCGATTCATCGCCGCCTGATTGCCCGGTAAACTCATTCCCGATGATGCCCACACCGCAATCGCCCCGCCGTTTGGCGCTTTCAAAAACGCTTCGCCTAATGATTCAACCATCGGGTCTTGAAAATAACCATTCAAACAGGTCATGGTCACCATCAACGGCAGACGGTCACGATTGGTCAAACTGAGCGCGTCGGTGGCGGTCAACAAATTGCCGCGCCACACGGCGAGCGAACCATGTCCCGCATAGTTGATCAACTTCTGCCCGCGCATCATCGCTTCAAGAAGTTGTTTTCGCGCCGTCGCCGCATCCATCTGCCCGCGTTTGAGTTCGCTGATTTCGAGATTTTCAGGCAACGCTTCACGAAGCGCCCCGGAAGCCGCTTCAAAATTGAACCCGTCATTGGCATCACTAACCAGCAATGCCTCTTGCGAAACTTGCGACTGTTCGTAGGCAATCAATTTAGTAAGCACAGCGGTTAAGGCAACCAGGTTTTGCGCTGGCAGGCGACCGACCAACATTTCAGTAACACCATCATTATTGAAATCGGCAAACCAGTCGTCGCTGGCGGTTTCCATGTTTGCCGTTTCAATCAATCTGGTCGGCACATGATCGAGGCTCATTGTGCCGAGATAATTTTTCGGGTCGTAACTGGCATCGCCAACCAACATCACAAAACGCGGCGCAATTTGCCAATGAGTTTGCGCGAAGTTCAAGAAATCCTTTATCGCTTGCGGTGATTTGTGACCGTTGTTGAATTCATCGAACACATCTTCGAGGTCAACCAAAGTGACTTTGAAACCTTGGGTCTCGCGTAAGGCTTTAAGCGGCAGCATTGCCTCATAAAATTCGCGCGGCGTGATGATAACGAAATCCGCGATGTTGGTTGCGCTTCGCAAATTTGAAGCGCGATTGGCTTTTATCGCAAAGGGTTTTTGCGCTTGCTCATCACTGATTGCCAGCAATTGGCGTTGCCCGCTGCCTCCTGCAACGACATTGATAGCAAATCCGGTTTTTTGTCCGCTGATGTCAACCGCAAGTTCCTGTGCGGCATCGGCATTGGTGACATCGAAAACCCGCAGGTTGCGCGAGGTAAATCCACCGACCGTCACCCGCTGCCGCGCCGTTGCCGAAAATCGCAATGTGTTATTTGCCGCCGTAAAGGCGCGTTGATACTTGATGCGAATGGCATCAACCAGAGAAACATCGCTTGCGCCCTGTTCGGCTTTGAGTTGAACAAGGTTGATGCCTTCTTTGAGAAGCGCAGGCGAGATGGTGAAACTTGCGGTTTTATTTTCCTGCCCGGTGAACACAACGTCGCCCAATCGCCCGCCGTTCAGTTGCACCGAGACGCGATGCGCGCTTTGGGTGACGCCCTGCAAAACGACTTCGACAACTGCCGGTGTAGCCGTGGCTGCGAGATTACGAAGCGTCATTTCCTGATTGACCCAGTTACTGGTCACCAGCGAACCGAAAAAGTTTTCGCGGTCGCCGTTTCTGAGCGCCGAAAAATAGATGAAGCGGTCTTTGCGTTCGCCGGTTTGGGTGAAACTCGCTGCCCCGCTTGTCGCGCCATCAACTTTCGCAGACTTGACGCGCAAGCCCGCCTGATTGCCAAAGGTCAACCAGTAAACCCGCTCATCGGTTGCAGTCGAATCAAGCCCCAAGCCATAAAATTCAACCGCGTCCGTGGTATCAAAGCGCCCATCGTTTTCGCCTTTGACGTTGATGGGAATTTCGCGCCCGTCAACCAACATCTGCAAACGCCTGGGGTCAACATCGCGCGGAATGCCTGCGGCAATCAGTTCACTTTGCGTGACGCGATAATAGCCTTCACGTTTGATCAATAATTTCGCTGCCTGTTGCGTCGGCAAAGCGGTTTGCGCAAGCGAGGGTTCAAGCGCATTTGCTTTGCGGGTCATCGCTGTTGAACTTGACGAATCAACAAGTGTGGCTTGTCTTGCGCCGAGTTTCGCAAGCATTTCGGAACGCTGTAGGGATGGCGCTTTGCCGAGCGCATATTTCAATTCAAATGGCCCGTACATCGTAGCTTTGCCGTTTAAATCAATGGCTTCAAGCCGGTATTGCACCGGTTGCGCAAACGATGTGAGCGCATCCGACCAGGCGTAACCTTCGCCTGCCGCTAAAACGGTTTTGCCACCGGCAAGCAGAGCCGAACCGCCAATCAATTGTTGATTGATGCGCGTCAGTTTGCCGCCTTCATCGCGATAGACATTAAAGCCCAGGTTGTCTGCTTCGTAACCGGTCTTCCATTCCGTTAATACTTGTCCGTCGTTGTAAGCCGTGGCATTGAATGACACCAGATTCACTGCCGTAGGTGATGCGGGCGTTGAAATATTTAAACACCAACCGCCGCTGATGCTGCCGCCATCGCCGCCGACATCGTCAACTACCCAGAGTCTCCAGGTTCCGTTCGGGTTCAAGCCTTTCAAATCCGCAAGCGTGTTGCTGTAAGGCGCAGCCGGTGCAGGTGAAGGAAAGGTATCGCCGCCTTCGCCATCGTTGAGGTTCGTTGGTCTGTAAGAACCTGTAACGAATCCTGAACCGCTTGATGGGAAGTTAGAAGCCGCGTCTTCATCGATGGTGAGCGTCAGGTTGCTTACCCCTGGATTGGTGCCGCCAACATCTGACATCAACATGACTTTTTGTCCGGTCGGCGCTTCCAGCATAACATCCACATCGCGCGGCCAGGTGTGCGAAAAATTGGTTAGCGTCACAGATACTTTCACGGTGCCGGTATTCAATCCTGAAACCGCGATGTTCGAGGAATAAGGCGTCGCCGCGCCGGGCGTACCAGTCAACGGAATTGAAATGCTTGTCGAATTGCACAAAGTGCTGTTCGCTACATTGAGCGAAAAATTGGCATCCGACATATCAAAGAAAATATTGCCGACGGCTTCGACTTTGACCCGCGCCGAAGGCGATGAGAGGTTGGGAACCGTAACGAATTCGCTGCCGTCATTCGGGGTGCTTGCCGCAAGCACCGTTGGAAAAGTATTGCCGCCATCGGTCGAAAGCGAAATTTTCACATTCGCCGCATTGATGGGCGCAGCTGTGGTATTCGCTACGTTCCAGGTGACGAGTTGACTGGAACCGGCTGTCCAACTGCCGGTCGAAGTGTTGGGTTGGGTCACCGCAAAAGGACCTGCGGTTGAAACCACACTGACGCTCATCGATGCATTGGCAGTGCCGCCGCCCGCCGCGCGATTATCTCTTGCGGTGAAGCGGAAATTCATGGTGCGGGTTGTTGATGGCAACAACTCGCCGGTTAAACACGAACCTGACCCGCAAGTATAAGTCGAAGGCGGCACGTTGGCGTTATTCAAAATATATTGCAATCGCGGAAAGGTGCGCGAGGTGTTCGTTGAAGGCGTGAATGAACGAAACAGCGGGCGTGTGCCATCGTCCGTGTGTGGCGGAGCCGCCGCGCCCAAGTCAAATTCTTCCCAGACGTAAGTCATCGCATCGCCATTCGGGTCGGTGGGCGATGCGGTCAAGCTGAAGGGGGTGCTTGCGGGAATCGAATAATTGCTCAAAGCGGCAATCGTCGGCGCGCTGTTGCCGGTCGCTGCCGTGGTGGCGCAATTGCCTGACCCGTTGGCATAGCCGATGATGAATTCCAGACTGCCTGTGTGAAAGTAGAGTTCATTGCTGGTTTGCAGATTGTCGGGGCTGCAAATCGTGTAGCCCATAATTGTTGAACCGCTGCCCGGCTCATAGGAACTTGCGCCGCTGCGTTGTCCTGAACAACCGCCCGACGTGGTGTTGAAAGTGTGCGGCGCGCTGAATTGATGGGCGAATTCATGAGTGACGCCGGAAACGAAAATGCTGTGGGTGATGGGTGTGCCGCCCATCGTGGATGCGCCGCGACCTTTGCTGCCGCCACAGACGACGCCGAGTTGCGCGATACCTGAAAACGAGAGAAAGCCGGGGCTGACGGTAATGTCGCCAAAGACATGCCCGATGTCATAATTTGCCGAACCGATTACATTGGTCAGATTTGTCTGGTTTTCATTAAGCATGGTGCTTGGCGAACTGTTGGTGTATGGGTCGGTTGACCCATTGGTGTAGATGATGCTCAATTCGTTGGCAATCAACTGAAAGGTGATCGTGGCTTCGCGTTGATAGATGGCATTGACCTGATTGATTAAAGAAGTGATTTGCGTGAGCGCCGTGTTCGGGTCGCCGCCGCCATATTGCGTGGTGAATTCACCGGTCGCGGCGACTGCTAAACGATAGGTGCGAAGCGATGTGCCGGTGGAAAAAACATTGGGCGCAGTGAGCACGCCGCGTCGTTCGGCATCAGCCATCTCGGCATCGCCGACCAGACAACCGAGCGAGATTTTGTCGGTTGAAAGGTCGCGGTTGTAATAGGCTAGGTAATTGGTCGGGTCATCTTTGGCGAGCGGTTCGATAAACGATGTGCCATTGGCTGAAAGAATGATGGCGTGAAAACCGAGCGGCGTGAAATCAAATCGCGCTGTGGCAGTGGGGTCGTCTATGCCCTGGGCTTTGTAGGTTTTGACCTGCGGAAATTTCGCTGCCAGTGCCGCTGCCATGATTGGCGATTCTTCGATGCGGAATTTGGCAAATGTGCCATCGGGCATCGGCAAAGTTAAAATCACATTGGTCTTTTGCGCCGCATCAGTAAATTCCATCGGCGCTTGTGAAATCTGTGTGGCAAGCGCCTCGCGATTGAGACTCACACGGGTGAATGCATTCAAAGCGATTGGCGGCGCGAGTCGCTGCATGGCGTCGGTCTTTGAGGTCTGTTGCCAGACGCCATCGGCAGAGATAACGGTTGTAACAATGGCAGGCGCAGCTTTCGCCGTGAATCTCTGGTTTTGTAAATAAAAAATTGCGGCGGTGATCACCATAACGGCAAATAAAAAAGCCAATGCGCGAAATGATGATTGATGCGAAAAATGCTTTGATGATTTATAACGCGGATTGCCCGTAGTTTTCATAATCGAATGCTCACTTTTTATTCAGCTGTGTGAGGGACTTAATAATCAGTCAAGAAATCGGGGTGATTTTCAATCTTTGGCGTAGCTATAGAAGATGGTTTGCCTGGTTCAACCAGGCGTGTCCATCATAAGAGGGAAGCGCAGGCGAGTCAATAATCTTTGAGTTGTGGGAATTGTGCCGCGCAAACTTTCCTGATACGTCGAACCGGATTATCGCACGGGCTTGAATATCGCTTCTCATCAGGCAGTCGGTCATCATCTTGGGTTGTTGATAAATCAAAACGCGCCGGTGTTGCAGAGCAACATCAAGCGCGTCATGCTCTCTTGAAAATTCTTTGTGTCCTTTGTGTTTTTGCGGTTGGTTTTCTACGCCGTGCGTTTGATTAACATCACCGTCATATCATCAACCGGCGAGGCTGCGCCGACAAAACGCGACAACGCTTCATCGATGCGGTCGCGGATGCTCGATGCCGAGCGGTGCAGGTTTTTGGTGATGACTTCAATCAACCGTTCTTCGCCGAATTCTTCATCCTGTAAATTCACCGATTCGGTGATGCCGTCACTATAAATCACCAGCACATCGCCGACATTGAAATGCACACGGTCTTCGTCGTAACTCATGCCGGGCATCAATCCCACAGGCAATCCGCCTTTATCCAGTTTGACGATTTCGCCGTTGGTTCTGACGAGCAGCGGCACATTATGACCGCCGTTGGAATACGCCAGTTCGCCGGTTACAGGGTCGAGCACCGAATAAAACAAGGTGAGGTATTTGCTTGATGGCGAGTTTTCATAAATGTAGCTGTTGACCTCTTCCATCACCTGACTGATGGAGGTGCGGGCTTGCGATTGGGCGCGCACGGCGGCGTGAACCGATGACATCAGAAGCGCCGCGCCGGTGCCTTTGCCGGAAACGTCGCCAACTGCCAACACCAGTTTACCGTCGCGACGTGGAATGTAATCGTAATAATCGCCGCCGATTTCGCGACAGGGGAAAGACACGGCGGTCATATCCCAGCCTTCGATTTTCGGCGGGGCGACCGGTTGCAAGCGCATCTGAATTTCCGATGCGACTTTCAACTCTTCTTCCATGCGGCGTTTTTCGAGGCGTTCTTCGAGCAATCGTTCGTGTTCGATTTTGATTGCTGCAACCGAAGCAATCGTCGTCAAGACTTTGAGGTCTTCTTCTTCAAAACGATTGTGCAACGGATTGTCGATGTAAATCATGCCGAAGGTCTCTTCTTCGGAAGCCAGTGGCACTGCCATCACCGAGCGGATTTGACTGAGGACGACCGAATGTTGCGCTTGAAAGCGCGGGTCGTGCATGGCGTCCGAAGTTAAAATCGGGGTGGTTTCCGAAATCACTTTGTTGGCGATGGATTGACTGATTTGCACCTGAGAATTGCTTCCCAGGTCGCCGCTTTTGGCGCGGGCGATTTTACAGATTAAATCTTTGCCCTCTTTCAAAAATAGAAATCCGCGTTCGGCATCAATGGCGTTAAAGACCAGGTCGATGGTCATCTTCAAGGTGTCTTCGAGCGAGGTGCGTGGCAGCAGGGCGATACCCACCTGTGACACGATATTGAGTAAATCACGGTCTGAGGTCTGGTCTTGTTTTTGCGGCGCAATGGCTGTACGCACAGCGGTCATCGAACGCGCGCCGCTCGTCACATCGCCTGAAAACGAACCCGATTGAATCGATGAGAGCAATTCCGAAGTGGTGCGCGCCGGCAGATAGGTGGTGATGGTATCGGCAGGAAGATTATCCATCCCGCCCGATAGAAAAACGGTTCTACCCGATAGCGTCGCCTGTTCGCCCGCCGAATATTCGATTTCGGTTTCGCCGATGCGAATAATATCGCCGACTTTAAGGCGCGCGGTGTTGCTGAGCCGCTGACCATTGAGAAAGGTGCCGTTGGCGCTGCCATTATCAACCACGATAAGGTTGTCGTTTTCGCGGCGAAACTCGGCGTGCAGACGTGAAGCGAACGGGTCGCCGATGCAGATGTCATTGCGCGAAGAGCGTCCGATGGTTAAACGCAGTTTGTCCATCTTGACCACGGATGGCTCGAAATCTTTTGGGCGAACGATGAAAGTATGCATAGCTTTCCAGGGTTCAAGGTTCAGGATTCAGGGGAGAAGAAACGATGAAGGCGGAAGGATGAAGGATAAACAACTGCAAAACGTTTTTTGTTCATCGTTCATCGTTCATCCTTCATACTTTCCTTTCCCTGAATCCTGAATCCTATCGTGACATTACCACAATGGTTTTCGCAAGTTTATCGTGCCAGCCTTGTTGGCGCGGGTCCCAGAGCATCCACAAAAAACCCAGAAACCCTGCCAGCATCGAAAGCGGATAACCAATCAGGTGTCTGATGAGCGCGCCTTTGATGGTAAAGGGTCTGCCGTTGTTGTAGATGATTTGAATGCCGATGATGCGCATGCCGATGCTTTGCCCGCTGCGTCCTGCCATCACGATAAAATTTAAAAATAAGAGCAGGAAGGTAACGCCCGCGACGATGAACAAATCGCGGTTGGAATCAACGATGGAACGTCTGCCGACGGCTGAAATTAAAAATGTCGAACCCATGATGACAATCAAGGTGAGCAGAAAATCGAACATCCAGGCGCCATAACGCAAGCCGAATCCCGCCTGTTTATGCAAGCCGATGAAGGCATGGGTTGGCGGCGCAATCCGATGTTCGGCGGCAGCCAACGGCGGCGCTTTTGCGGCATCAGCTTGGGCGTCAACGTAAGACGGTACATTCAATGTAGCAGGCGGCGCACTCGCCGCGCGGTTCATCTTTTCAACTAATTCAGGAATCGGTTTGGCAACGGCTGCGTCAGGCTCTTGAACCGCAACCCCATGTCTTGGGGTCGGGAGGTTTTTACCGCATTTCGGACAAAACTTGGAGCGCAGGCTTATCTGGTTTCCACAATAAGGACAAAATCTGGTCATAAACAGAGTAGTCCGTAAGCGCTAGTCGGAAGCCGGTAACAAGCAGTCCTTTTACCGACCACTGACTACCAACTACCGGCAACCGATTACGTTAGCACAAATTTCAATAAGGTTCCGCCGAGTTTTAATTCGTCACCCGCTGTCAGTACCCGTGGCGCTTTGGTGTTTAAACGAATTGACCCGCCATTGACGGAATTGACCACCGTGCCGTTTACCGAACCTAAATCTTCAACCAGGAATTGTTCTCCCTGCCGGTAAATCCGGGCGTGGCGACGCGAGACTTTGGTCTCCGGGTCATACATCGTTAAATCAATTTCGGGAAAGATGCCGGTGTGCGGGTCTGTGCGTCCGAGCAGAATACTTTCTTTATCGATAGTGAATGGTTTGACGCCATCGTTGGCGCCAAGAATCAGCAGTTTAGCTGTGGCGCGCGAAGGCAGCGCAACATTATTGCTTGGCGCAGGCGTTCCCACCAGGGGTTGGCGCTGGCCACAATGCGCGCAAAAGACATCATCAACCCCGATTTTATCGCCGCAATGTCCGCAAAAAACCCAGGTCTGCGCCTGCGGTTGCACGCTTGCCGGTTGATTGGTCTGAACCCCGACGCCCAGCGAATCGCGCGATTTCAACGGGACTTCGACTCTACTTTCGCGGTTGGATTTATCTTGCGTGACCTCACGATTGCTCAGATAAGTCAGGTGGTTTTGCAACTCATGCATGAACTCCTGCGCCGAAACCGGTCTCTCGTCAGGCGAATGTGCCACCGCCCGCATTAACAGTTTTTCCATCTCCGGCGTAATATTGGGATTGATCTGTCGCGGCGTCGGATTTTTGCTGAAATCGAAAATTAACAAAGGATTATCCTGCGGGTCTGACCCGGTGAGCATATGAAACATGGTTGCGCCCAACGAGTAAATATCGGAACGCGGTTCAACCTTTCCGGCAAACAATTCCGGCGGCGCATATCCCATCGTGCCAATCGCGGTGACGCCTTTTTCTGTCGGACGCACAATGCGGGCAATGCCGAAATCGACCAGCATGACGCGTTGCGATTTGTCATCAAGCATGAGGTTTGCAGGTTTGAGGTCGCGATAAATAATCGGCGGATTTTGCGAATGAATGTAATGCAACACATCGCAGATTTGAATTGCCCATTTGGTCACAGCCGTTTCATCCACGACGCCGCCACGCACCTGCATTTGTTGAGCGAGGTCGCCGCCACCTATCCAGCGCATCACCAGATAATATTTCCCGCTCTCATTAAAGTAATCGTAGATGGTTGGAATGGAGGGATGTTCGAGTTGCGCCAGGACTTCGGATTCGCGTAGGAAATCTTCGACCGCTTTGGCGCGTTGCGAGGCATCGGCAAATAACTCGATCATCTCTTTAACGGCGCAGAGTCTATCGGCAAGCCGTTTATCTTTGGCTTGATAAACTGAACCCATACCGCCGCCGCCAACACGGCGCACGATGGAATATCTGTCCAGTAAAAGCGTGCCCGGTTCGAGTTGAACACCCGCCGACTTTTTAGGTTTTTTCGATTCAGGCATAATCCTTCTGTTCCAGATGAACGCGCTGTTTTATGATTGCTGGCTGAGTTGAAAACTATCCTCAAGTGCCGCTTTGCAAATTTGTCATTCTGATTATTTAAGTTTTGCACGGATACTGCAAACAGGCAAAACGCTTTATAAAATCCTGCGTAAATTTATGCTGACAATCGGTGAAGCAATTCAATCAATTATTGTTTAATAACCTGAAATTTTAAGAAAGTTTTGCCGACGATGACTTCATCGCCGTGTTGCAGCATCTGACGTTTGCCGGGCAGTAAGCGTCTGCCGCGATTGACAAAGGTGCCATTGGTTGAGCCTAAATCTTCAATTAAAAACTGCCCATTGTGTTTAATGATTCGCGCATGGCGGCGCGAGACCTTGGCTTCCGGGTCATCTTCGTCCAAATCGACATCGGGGAAGATGCCGCTGTCGGCGTCCCAGCGACCAATGCTGGTTTCAATGCCGCTGATGGCAAACTCTTTGCCGACGCGACCGCCGCGTTCAATCACCAGTTTGGCAAAGATGTCAGCATTGTTCTCAAGGTTTAATTCGCTCTGGTCTGAGCGCAACCCTTCGGTGCGCCCACGTTGCGACAGCACATAAGTTTTCGGTGTATTGCGCTGTTCGGTAATTTCGCTTCGCGACACATCGGCAACCGTGGTGTTCATCGACGAGGGTCGGTCATTACTCGCGACCGGTAAGACGTCATTGCTGCCGCTAGGGGTTTTCTCAGCGCCTGACGAACGAATCGGCATGGCAGGTTTGGGAAAACTCGTAGAAGTCGTAAACGAGGGCGGCGCAGGAATCGCGGATTCGTGAGTTGGCGGTTCTTGAATCGGCGCAGGCAGGCGCGTAGCCGGCGGGATGCTGTCATAACGCGGTGGCGACGGTGGCGGTGCCGCCGTTGGCGGTTGATAGTCCGGCGGAGCTTCCTCGCGTTTTAAAAATTTTGGCGCGTAGCCGGCGTCGAGTTTCATCCCACACTCGTCACAATATTCGCTACCGTCTATATTATGAGTTGCGCAATTATTACACCTAATCATAGGGCTGCTTCCTCCGAGGGTTTCTCTCGGGAGTTATTATTTTTCCGAAAGCCGATTATACCGCACGCCTGTTTCAGTAGCAATAAACCTCATTTCCCTCAATAAAAATAGTGCTTTTTAGACGATTCTCGTATCCGAAAACCTGTGTCGCAAAAAAGCCCGCAAAGTCTTCGTTGATGGGCGTGCATTTTTCGTTGCTTGCGCTCAAACTCACCACCCGCAGAAGGGAGACAACGATACAACCAAACCGCTTTTCGGGCAACTCAAGATACGGGTTTTTAGCGCATTAAAGTCAAAGAGAAAAAGCGAGTGAATTGATTATCACTCGCTTTCACCGGACTGGATATTAACCAATTTAGAATCGACTGATCTTATCTAAATAGCGCACGAACATTTTCATGCCGCCTGAAGCCATGTACCAGTCGAAATTTTCGTTCTTCGCATGATAGCCATGTTCGGGCAACGACAAGCCTAAAAAGTTAATCGGCACTTTCAAATATTTCTTCATCGTCACAACTGCGCCAATGGAGCCGCCTTCGCGGGTGAATGCGGGCTTTGCGCCAAACGCAAATTGCATGGCTTCGGTTGCGGCTTCGGAATATTTGCCGCCGAATTCGCCAACATAAGGTTCAAGCGCCCCCTGAAATTCCACTTTGATATCCGGGTTTTTCGCTTTTACGAAATCGCGCACCAGGGCAAAAACCGCTTTGGGGTTCTGGTCAGGAACCAATCGGCAACTGATTTTCGCCTGCGCCTGATAAGGCACGATGGTCTTGACGCCCGATCCTTGATAGCCGCCGCTGATGCCATGCACCTCGAATGTCGGAAGCGCCATCACCGCTTTCAAGACGCTTGCTTCATCATCGAAGCGCAAGGCTTTCAATTCGTGGGCTTTCTTGAAGCCTTTCGCAGTGAAGCCTGAATCGAGAAAACTTTGCACCTCCTGTTTCGTCGCTTTGCGAACGGCATCGTAAAAGCCTTTGATTTTCACCTTGCCGGTGGTCGCGTCATAACATTCATCAATCACTTTGCAAAGTTCGCCGATGGGATTGCGCGCCGCGCCGCCCGTGAGTCCCGAATGCACATCTTTCGCGCCGGTCTGCAAGGTCATCGTCACTAGCATCATGCCTCTTAACCCATATGGCACTGCGGGTTTTTTGCGCGAAATCCAGATGGTGTCGCTCACCAAAACGGAATCGGTTTTCAGCTTCTTCACATTGTTTTTGATAAAGTGCTCAAAGTTGGGGCTGCCGATTTCTTCTTCGAGTTCCCAGATGAAATTGATATTGAGCGGTAAATGGTTTTGCGCGGCGTAACGCGAAGCGAGCATCGCCGTAAGCGCCGGACCTTTATCATCGGTGGTGCCGCGCCCTTCGTAACGCCCGTTTTCTTTATAGAAAGTAAACGGCGCTTTGTGCCACTCATCGGCATTTGCCGGTTGCACATCAAGGTGATTGTAGATGGTGACGGTCGGGTAATGGTCACCGGCGCGCAGTTGTCCGAAGACTACAGGGTTGCCGGGCGTTTCATAAATTTCGGCGGTTGCGCCGATGGCTTCGAGATATTGTTTGGCTAAGGTTGCGCCGCGCCGTATATCGTCTTTGCGTTCGGGTTCCATGCTGATAGTTGGAATTTCGACGAACTCACCCAACTTGTCTTCAAATTCATTGCGTGAATCTTTGATATAGGAATTTAAATTGGTGTAAAGATTTTCTCCCATAAGATAAGCGGATTCTCCTTTAGAAATTCGTGCTGATTTTGGCGCGGTCATTATGATGACGGGGGTTTTCGAGTGTCAAGCAAGGATGCCTGGGCGCGAAAGATTCTTAAATTTCGTGCAAATAAAAAAGCCTCGACTCCTGCAAGGAAGCCGAGGCTTGAAGTTTAAATGACCTTAGAGCTTAACGGAAGTTCAGACGAAGTTGGAATTCGATGAGTCTTCCGCCCGGATCATTGGTGCCCGATACCGTGAAGTCACGATAGGCATTGCGGGTCTGTCCGAAGGTCGCGCCGATGCCCGACGCGGCAGCGTCTGTACCGGAACCTTGAATGGTGAAATTCTGATGATTGAACGCATTCAGGAATTGCACGCGGAACTCAAAATCGGTCTTTTCGGTGATCCTTGTGCGTTTCATCAAATTCAAATCCCAGCGGGCGAACCACGGGCCATAGAGGAAAATGCGGCTGCCGAGTTTTCCGGCTTCCGTAGGAGGCCCGATGTAAGGCGTTCCCGGATTCAAATCCGCAAGGGTTTTGCCGCCGACTTCAAATGCCGCCAGGGTGTTGTTGATAAATTCAATCGGCAGATAATACACCACACCTTGGCATTTGCCTGTGGTCTGACTGCACACGGTTGACTTACGAATCTTGACCAGGTCTTGCAATTGTTTGGCATCAATGTTGTGCAAGACCACGCCTGAGTCATTTTGATTGAAGGTCGCGCGTCCGCCGGTGAGCAGTATCGGCGTACCCGATTGGATACGGGTGACGCCGCCGATTTGCCAACCTTCGAGGAGTTTGCCGAGCACCGGAATATTGCCATTCAGGAAGCGTTGTCCCTGCCCGATGGGCAATTCATAAATCCAGTCGACTTTGAACTGATGACGCACGTCGCGCGGCGCAGGACCTTTTTCGTACTCAAAATCGCGCAGGGTGGTCGGCGTTAAAGCGGCTGCGCTTGAATTGACAAACATATTGGTCAACGACTTCGACCAGACATAGCTGCCTTGAACCAATAAACCGTTTGACAATCGTCTGCGCAGTTCAAGTTGCAAGGCGTTATAAGTCGAGCCGCCACCATTATCCATTATCCAGGATGAACCAGCCATCGGGTTCATCAGGAAATAGTTTGAACGTCTATAAGTGATGCTCGGATTATTCGGGTCGGTCAGCGTAACTGCGGGAACCAACCCGGCGTTAATCAAGGTCGTCATTCGGGTAACACTTGTCGCAATCGAATTTGCCGTGCTGCCCACCGTGCCACGGTCAAGCGAGACGACCGTGTTGCTGTCGGTGCTGCCGAAAATCGTCGTGATGATCGGCACATTGACCTGTCCGGGCAACCCTAGATTGCCATAGTTGTTGCCGCGTCCGGCGGCGCGACTGATTTTCAGATTGTTCTGGGCGTTCTGGAATTCCTTCAGGAAACCATTCTCAAACACATTGACTTCGTTCATGTTGTATTGCCGCCACATCTTGAGTCCGTGGTTGCCGACATAACGAATTTCCAATGCGGTATTGCGATTTAACTCGCGTTGCCAACCGAAGGTATAGGACTGCACGTAGCCAACATCGAGATTGGGATTGAAGTCATTAAGCGATGAACCTTGCGCAGCGGTGAACGGGAAGGTCACTTGCGGCGTGGCGCGGAACGGTAAGTTTGCCGCCCCGTCACGCAACCAGCGGCTGCCTGCCGTTCCAAACTCCACAGGGAAAGTGGTCGGGCTGGTGCCGACCGAGAAGAAACCGCCTTGATTGGAGCCGAACATCGAAATGTAGGCGTTGAAGCCTTCGCGCACATAGGCAATCGAATAACCGCCACGGAAAACCGTTTGTCCCGAATCGCCGAAAATTTTGCTCAGTATCCCGCTCTTGTATTCCGGCGTCCAGGCAAATCCCAGACTCGGCGCAAAATTGGTATATTGATTTTTGTAGGCTTTCTCGCCGGGTTCGAGTTTCTTGTACTGCGGCACCACAGGATTTTCAAAGACGCCCGGTTTGAAGAGATTGCCAATGCCTGAAACGCCGAACAAGCCATCCAATCCGACTCGCGTATAGACATCGTTTTCATTGATTGGCGATGCCTGAAATTCCCAACGCAAGCCGCCGGTCAAGGTCAGATTGGGTTTCACTTTCCACGAATCCTGCGCGTAGAGTCCCCATTCATCCTGATGATTGAATTCAGTGAAAGGCACCGGTTCATAACTATCGCCATTGATTGACAACGTCTTTGTGGTGCTGCTGATTCTGCCGGTCAACAGGGCATAGAGCGCCGCCGCTTCACTGCGTTGGGTCGCGGTGCTGCCGGGGAAATTTGTCGGAGTGAATATCGCAGTGCTGCCGTTATTGATCGGGTCGCCGGTGGCGATGCCGATGCCGATGGCTGGCACATAATGGGTGCTGACCGCCTGGGTGAAGGATTTGACTCGCGTAAACGCCAAGCCGAAATTCAAAGAGTGCGCACCCTTCAGATAGCTGAGGTTATCGCTGATGGTTCTGAGCGGCGTGTTGCGACGCGATTGCGAAGTGCGCGAGTTGAATGCGCTGGTGTATGGGTTGCCGACGGCAAAGCCACCAAACAGGTTGTAGAGACCCGGTGAGAATTCGCGGGTGAAAACCACCGTGCCATTGCCTGATGAAGTGGCGCGAACTTCATTGACGAGATTGTTGCTGATGGTCCAACGTTCTGCCGCCACAAAAGTGAAGTTGTTGCGATAGATGCTGCCGGTGATACCCGGTGTGCCCAGCGCAATGCCGGTTCCCGGATATTGATTGAGTTGACCGTTCACGCCATCCGGGTCTGAGAAATAATGTTGGTAGTTGTGGACAAATTCCAGGTGGTGTTTATCCGTGAGGTTGAAGTCCAATCTGACGGTTGGGAAACGGCGCAGGTTTTGTCCGGGGTCCTGGAAGGTCAGGTCCATCCGGTTGTAATCATTTGCCGTGTCAATGCGGCTCTTGAGCACGCCTTTTTGCGCGGCTTCATTGATTAAACCAAGTGCTGAGGCAATCGTCGGGTCAGGGGTTGTGGCGTATTGTCTGACCGATGCCGGAAGCGTCGGGTTTTTCGCTGCCGCCAGTTGATAGAGGTTGATGGCTCGGATTGCGCCTGTGGAATCTTTATAGGTGTAAATCCCTGCGCGCGCGCTATCGACCAACACGGTGCGCGCCGCATCGTAGGTTTGCGGCAAACGGAACTCCTCCATGTTGATAAAGAAAAACGCCCGGTCTTTGCCTTTCCAGACCTTGGGAATCCAGATGGGACCGCCGATGTTGCCGCCATATTGATTCAAAATCAAATGGTCGCGCGGCAATCCGTCAATGTTGTTGAAATAGTAGTTGCTGTTGAGCGCCGTGTTGCGATGTTGCCAAAACAGCGCGCCGCGATAGTTGTTCGAGCCTTGTTTGGTGACGAACTTGATTTGCACTGCGCCTTCACCGGCGCTTTCTGCGCCCGGTGTAGCGGTCGATACCGTGACTTCTTCGACGGCATCGGATTTCGCTTGCGTCGAAGTGAAAAAGCCGTCCGATGATTTCAAGAGATTGTCTTGAATGTTTGCGCCATCCAAGGTGATGTTGAGCGAAGATTTCGGCAGACCGTTCACCGAAGAAGTGCGCGGCGTGCCCGGCGTTTGAATGCCGGGAAGCGTCAACACCAATTGCATGGCGTCGCGCGTCGCCCACGGCAATTCGCTAATTTGCTTGCCGGTGATGGTCGAAGAAATGTTGGCGCTTTCCGTTTGAATGACGCTGCCGCCCGAAGTGACGACGACCTGTTCGGTTGCGCCGCCGACTTCCAGCGAAGCATTTGCAGTTGTCACCAGCCCGGTATCGACTTTGACGTTTTGAATGACTGTCGATTTAAAGCCCTGAGCCGTAATTGTGACCGTATAGGTGCCATTGGGAAGCGAAGGAATTGACCATCCGCCTTCATCATTGGCTTTTGCTTTATATTCGGTTTGAGTCTGCGTACTTTTAGCCGTGATTTGTGCCCCGCCAACCAGCGCGCCTTGGGTGTCGGTAACAACACCGGTCAGGCGGCCTGTGGTGGTTGATTGTGCCGGAACCAGATTCGCCAGCAACGACAGAACAATCAGGAGCAATACACAACGACTGAGTGAATGAAACCTCATCGTATCCTCCTCCACCTGCTATGCGCAGGTTTTGCTTTAAACAAAGTGAGCGTTATAAGAGTAAAAGACCAATGCGCCAGTCTTTACCTCTTTTTGCCGAGTGCAATGTACGGAAAACAAGAAAGAGCCTGAGTCGAACTTCCCCTCTTGATGGGGGGCAATTTACTCTCTTTGCACCCAAAACTCAAGTTGAAAGCAATAAGGCTTGGCGATTTTACGCGCCTTGGCGTTTACGAAATGATTAGCAGGTATAATCCAACATCGTCGAGAAACGATCTGACCCGTGATCAATGGCGATGTCTTTGCGCTGATAATCGATGTGCAACGCCGAAAGTATCACCACGGCGCGTTCATCCATCAGTCGCACCGTAAACGGCGCGCGCTGACCTCTGAGTTGCGGAAATAAATCCGACAGCAAAACATACCGGCAGGCGAGTCCCGGCAAAGAGGTTAATTGTTTCTGTGCGATGATGCCGGTTGAATTGAATACTTCCAAAGTCGGTTGTCCGCTTTTGTCTTCATCGATGTTGAACACGGCGAGCAGGGAATCGTTGACTCCGGGAGTGGCGTTTGCGCCGGTGATGAGATAATCGGAAGCCAAGCCACCGCGCCAGGCGATTTTCTGTAAAGCCCGCGCCCCGCGCGCCCCCGGTCGAAAATGGGTAAACGCGCCGGTGTTCCAGTTCAACACCCGCACCTCGGTTTTATTCAGGACGTGCGAAGTCTGTGGCGAAACCGCAATGCCGATGCCGCCCGCAAAGGGTTTTGCAAGCGATAATTTTTCAACATCGAGCCTACAACTTTGAAACGGTTTGAGTTTGATGGTGCCCTGAGTGAGTAAACCTGGCGCGAGTTGTGCGCCGAGGTCTTTGTCGCTGCGCGTCGTCCATTGCAAATTGCCTTCGCTGTCGCTTGCGTAAGCCAGCATCCACAATTCATCTTCGAGCGGTCGCCCGGCGCTCAGATAAACGCGACTGCTCAGTGATAGTCCGGCAAGCTTTGCCTGATTGAATACGAAAGCCGAATAGACCCAGCCGCGTGGTTTAAACGATTGACCCTCGCCAAACGGCGCTGCGCCGCGCGCCACCGGATAATTGGTTTGATGAATGGTGTGTTCGGCGGCAAGCGCATTTGCCGATTTTCCTTTGATTAACAGATAAGCGAAATTCTTGACCGTCGCCTTGTCGTTTTCAATGGTCAGCGCGCCGCCTTGTTTGATTTCGTGGCGCGTGGCTTTGACGAGTCGCGTCAGGTTTTTCGCTTGGGTAGGTTGCGCGTCGCCATTTAGATTGAAAAGCGCCGTGCCAAAAGCCGGAAGGTCATAAGCTTTTTCAATGCGCGCTTCGCCGTTATCGGCATAGAGCAGAATGCGTCCGCGACTGGCGGTTGCATAAGGGTTGAACAGGGAAAGGGTGCAGGCGTGCTCTTCAAGACTGGGGAATGGCATGCTCGAAAAATATTTGTCGGCGGTTTGAAATTGCAAAGGGTCTGGATGGGCGTGCAGGGTGTCAAAACTTTCGCCGGCATTCCAGCGCGCGAAGGCTGCGCTAAACAGGTCGCTTACAAACATCGGACGGTTGCCGCGCGAGCGCATTTTGATGGTCAGTCCGCCCCAGAAGGCGTCGCGACCGGTGAGCAAGTCGCGACAGTTGACAACCGTCGTTTGCATCGCCGGGACGCTCAACTTCACAGGGTTTTGCCGCGCCGCAGGTTTTCCTGCCGGATCATACAGGTACAACTCATAATCGGTGGCGTGAAGGTTTTCTCGATAGCCCTGCACCCCATCAAAGGTTGCCGAGGTCAAAATGATGTCGGTATGCAGATTCAAAGACGGGTCTTCGATAATCAGCGGCACGCACACCGATAACCAGCAGCCCTTGCCGTTTGCGGCAACGAGGGTGGTTGACAGTTGGGTTAAAGGTAAAGCTGCACCCGCAAGCGAGCCGGATAGCTGCGCCAAAAAATTTCTGCGATTGATGGTCTTCATGCCTTTCCCTCGAAGCCATCTCACAAACAGGTCGCGGTTCCACTGGAGCTTTAGAATATGTGTAGTGCAAAGAACGAAGCGAGATTTATGAGATGGTTTCTATCCTTTCTTTTTTAAGGCTTCACGCAATTGCTCGATGACCGCTTTAACCTGTGCGGCATTCGGCGCATTGGGCACATCGCGCAAATAGATTTCAAAAGCGTCGAGCGCTTTTTGATACTCCTTCTTCTGGAAATAGAGTTGACCGAGTAAAAGTTGCACGCCAGCCATTTGCGCGCCGCCGATTTCATAGGCTTTAGTGAGTTCGCGTTCGCAATCATCCATTTGACCGAGTTGCTGGTAAGACGCGCCGAGCATGAAATGAGCTTGAGCGTTGTTGGGTTCGGCTGCGGTTGCTTCTTTGAGCGTGGCTACGGCTGTATCGAATTTGCCCTGACGCATCTGCGCCGAGCCGAGTTTGACCTGTAAATCAACAACGTCGGCATCCTTGACTTTCAGGGCTTTTTGAATCTCTTCTTCGGCGGCAACCCATTCCTGTCCTTCGATGAGTGCTTCAATGAGCGGCGTATGCACGCTGTTTAAATTGGGGAAACGATTTTGTAAATTGCGCAATACCTGCGCGGCGTCTTTGTACTGCGCTTTTTTGTTGAGTACGATGCCGAGATTGAGTTGCGGGAAATAAACTTTGTCGGTGATTTTGATGGCAGCGCGAAATGTCTGTTCGGCTTCATCCAGGCGATTGAGTTTCATATAAACCACACCCAGATCGTTATGCGCCTGAAAATAATTTTTTTCTATGGAGATGGCTTTTTTGAGCGGTTCAATCGCTTGTTCATATTGACCGGCTTGCATAAGGGGAAGCGCTTTGGCATAAGCTTCTCTGGCTTTTGCAGAGACATTTCTATCGACATCATCAGCATTTATTTCTCCGGGCACAGCAGGCGTTTTCGCCGACAGCGGATTGAGATTTACGGTAATAAAATTGCCGGAAAATCTTGGGTCAAATGAGATAACCGTAGCCGCATAACTCGCGCTGTCGGAATCCACTGTAAGTTTAAACGGTACTGCGGGCGGGGTTGGTAAAAAGATACGCCCGTTAGAGTCGGTAAAGAAATACTCATCGCGCAAGCCGTCATCGGTGGTGATTTTAAAGCGTGTGACTTTTTGAAGTGGCGCGCCGTTTGGCAGAAATATTTGTCCGCGCAAACCTCTTTGCGCTTCGGCAAAAATAGATAGACAGATAATTGCGGAAATTAAAAATGTGAGCCGTGATAAAAATCGTTTCGCTGTCATAAGCTTCCTGTTGAGGAATAGGAGAAACGGGAGAACGCCGAAACGTTCCCCCGTTTGAGATTGATCTAACCGCGTGAGATTAGAAGTTGAGACGTAAGACGAATTGAATCAGGCGTCCGCCCGGATCATTCGTCGTTGAGGTATCGAGATAAGCGGAGTTGGTTTGCCCGAAAGTCAACCCGCCAACCCCCAAGCCGGTTGAATCGGCAGCCGCCGAACCGACCAGGAAGTTGATGTTATTAAACGCATTCAAGAATTCCGTGCGGAATTCGATGTTGGTGGTTTCGGTAATCCGCGTCTTCTTGGCAATACTCAAATCGGCGCGGAAGAAATTCGGACCATAGAGATCAATGAACGAGCCGACTTTACCCGGCGTCTTGGGTGGTGCGAGATATGCGCCTTGAGGAGTTCCGGCAATCGTGCCGAAAGCCTTCTGGGTATTTTCGATGAAGTTTCTCGGCAGGAAGAAAACGGTGCCGCGATTTGCGGCTTCGCCGTCTTTATAGACTTTGACCATTTTCTGCAATTCCTGGTTAGTAATGCCCACCAGATTGCAACCGGCTTCACCGGCATTAAAGGTGGCGCGTCCGCAATTCAACCTGAACTGGCGACCACTCTGCCAACGAATGATGCCGTCCGATTCCCAGCCTTCGAGGATTTTACCGATGACGCCACCGGGACCACGGAAGTTGAGGAATTTTTGTCCCGGCCCGATGGGGAATTCCCAAAGGTAATTCGCCTTGAAGGCATGGCGCAGGTCAAACGATGAGGTGCGTTTACCACTGCTCAGATTGCGAATCGAATAGCCAAAGGTTTCCAAAGCCCTGGCAAAGGTGTAGCTGCCTTGGATTAAAAGCCCGTTTGCCAGTCGGCGACGCAACTCGACTTGCAGCGAGTTGTAGTAACTGCTGCCGATATTGGTCTGGATGGCGCTGGTTGCCAGAATCGACGGGTTGGTAATGAACAAGTTTGGCGCTAAGCCTCTTGCCACACGGTTATTGTGGAAAGTGGTGTTGAATGCCAAGGTGTTTGCGGCGCTGCCGACGGTGCCGAAATCAAGCGCCGTGACGAAGGTGCCGCTCGCAAATTGCGAGGAGGTGGCGCTGCCAAATGAGGCTTCAAAGATTGGCAAAGCAACTTGGCCTGCGAGTCCCTGATTACGGAAGTTGTTGCCGCGACCGTTGGCGCGGGCGATTGCCAGATTCTTTTGTGCGTTGAGGAATTCCTGAAGGAAGCCACTTTCAAAGACATTGACTTCGTTGACCTGGACGTTACCCGGCAGGTAAATCGAACGATTGCCAACATAGCGGACTTCGAGAACCGTGTCGCGCATGATTTCTCTTTGCACGCCCGCCGACCAGGATTGCACATAAGGCGTTTTGATTTCCGGGTCGAAATCCCACATCGCCAAGCCCACCGAAAACGGTCTCGGGAAGCTCGGGTCAGCCGGTGGCGTAAGCGTCGGCAAGCCGTTGCGCAACAGGACGGAACCTGCTGGGAATTCAATGTCAGCTCGTTTTCCGGCAAAGTTCGTGAGTCCCGGATTGCTCGCCCAGACGCCCTGGAAGTCAAAGTTTCCACCCTTGAAGAAGGAGACTGAATAGCCTGCGCGAAAGACCGTCTGATCGCCTTCACCAAACAGAGTTTTCAGCCAACCACTCTTGAATCGCGGCGTCCAGGCGATACCGATATTGGGCGCGAAATTGTTGAGGTCATCATCATACGGCTTATCATTTTCAGTTACCGGGTTGTAGAACGGCACCTGTCCGCTGAGGGTGCCGGGTTTGAAAATATTACCGACGCCACTGACGCCGAAAAGATTGGCATAACCCGGACGGATATACACCCCGTTTTTATGAACCGGCGCCAGCACCGCTTCCCAACGCAGACCATAATTAATGGTCAGGTTGTCACGCAGGCGGAAAGCATCCTGTCCAAAGAAACCATATTCATAGGATTGATTGCGCTCGATGGCTTGTTCATTAAGCGAATACTTCTTGGTCTCTTCATTCAACTTGCCATTGATATTGACTGCCGTAACCCGACCGGTGAGCAAGCCGTAAAGGGCGCGGGCGGTTCCCTGAAAATTCGAGGGAATCGAATTGAACGAGTTGAATGCCGGGTCATTGGTTGCCACGCCAAAATTGACGGTCGGGACAATCGCGCCACCTGAACTCTGTTGGAACAGCGCATCTTTAATCCAACTGCCACCGAAACTGAAATTGTGTCGCCCTTTGAGATAAGAGACCGTATCGCGGAATTCAAATCGTGGGCCGTTGCGACGTGAATTGGTCGTTAATGAAAAAGGGTTGCTGCCAACCGGGAAGACCGGCGCGATGCCCGGGAACCCACTAGTCGAACCGAAGTAGGAGAAATCTCCGGGCGCAAGGTTGGCAAAGAAACCAACGGTGCCGCCGGTCAGTCCGTAACGCGCTTCGTTTACCAGAGACGAGGTGAGTTGCGAACGCAGGGCGGTCGAGAACGAGAAACGGTCTGAACCTTGTATGCCAAAAATTTGCGGCAGGGGATCGGGGAATGCCGGGTCTACACCATTCAGGAAATCCGCTTGTCCGGCGAAATCATTATAATGGTAGGTCACTTCCCAACGATGCTTGCTGGTGATATTGAAATCGAAACGCGCATCCGGGAAACGGCGCACTTGCCCGCCGGTATTGGTGAAGGTGAAGGATTGGAAATTCGGGTCGGTGCCATTGACCACTGCGCCTTTTGCCGTCGACGAACGAATGTCGCCAAGCACCTTGGCAATTGTCGGATCGGGTGTGGTCGGAAACCCATTGGCTCCGGCAAGCGAGTAGAGATTAAAAGTTCTAAACCCCGAAGGCTGCGTGATGTCAGGTATTTTGAAAATGCCGTTTTGCGCGTCGGGACTGAGAATCGTGCGGGTTCTTACAGCCTGTTCCGGCAGATGGAACGAGTCATAAGAGAAAAAGAAGAAGGCTTTGTCTTTGAGCCACGGAGTGATCGGGCCGCCGACTTTAAAGCCCCATTGATTGACCATTACCTGAGCGCGCGGGGTTTCGACTTTGGTTCCGTCCGCCAGGGTACGACGATTCAATTTGTTGAAATAGTAATTGGCATTGAAAGCCCGTTGACGGTTATACCACCAGCCGCCACCGTGATATTCATTGGTGCCGCTTTTAGTAACAAAACCGATTTGCACGGCACCCCCGGCTGCCGATTCGGCGGTCTGCCCGGCAGTCGTGACGCGCACTTCTTCAATCGCATCGATACGCGCACGGATATAGGTAAAAAATCCATCAGATGACCGGAAGTTGGTATCCTGCACATTGATTCCGTCGAGGGTGATGTTCAATGCGGATTTCGGTAAGCCGTTAACCGTAGATTGACGTGGGCGTCCGCCACCCGACGTGCCCGGAAGGTTGAGGACGAGGTCGAGCGCGTCACGTGAAGTGAAGGGAAGTTGGGTGATTTGTTTACCGACAATCGTTGACCCAATGGTCGTTGATTCTTTTTCAAGAATGGTTGCGCCACCCGTCACGGTAACCACTTCGTTCGTGGCTCCGACTTCGAGCGTAACCGTGACCGACGCGGTGGTGCCGCTGGTCGTCGTGACATTTTGGACAACCGTTTGTTTGAAGCCTTTGGCGGAAACGGTTACGGTATACGTTCCGACCGGCAATGATGAAAGAACGGTTTGACCGTCACTGCCGCCACTGGCTTTGTATTCAGTCCCGGTCGCTACGTTTTTAACCACCACCTGAACATCAGAAACTACTGCACCCTGTGGGTCAACCACTGTGATACTGATGCGGCTGGTGGTTACCACCTGAGCATTTGCCAGCCCGCTGAAACTGCCAAGCAGCATCAGGATGGACAGACAATACACACCGACTCTCTGAGAGAGAGTTGTTTTTCTCCTCATTAGGGTAAATCCTCCTTGCTATGTCTTGGACGATCATTCGGGATTCCAGTTTGCAAAACCGCTAACCGGTTAATGCAAATTTGCGCCTGAGACCTGAATGACCGGCACTACCAATTAAAATCCACTGATGATTGATTATTCGTGCGTTTAATTTTGAACGACTCTGAGATTTATCGAATTTACGACTGCCTGAATGTTTGAACGATTCATCAAGGAGCGATCATTGATTAGCTATCAATGCTCCCACTGAATTCCTGAATGTATGAGCGATTAAACCGACGACATTAAAAAATCGGAACTTACAACTTTTTTATTTTACTGCTTAATTCAATTGCCGAGATTTAGCTTTTTGTTTTTAGCTTCACGATTTTGAGACAAGAATGAATTTCTGGCAAGTCCGAAACAAAAAAATATTAAGACAGCTTACGCGGAAGCTTTATCGAGAGAAGGCTTGAACGGCATTTTTGTTGCCGAAAAGTTGGGGTGATTGATGGCTTACAAACGTTGGATGACTCTAACCAGGGTGAGCGCCTTGACATCGACGACCCCTGCATTTAACAAGGTTTCTGCCGCGACGCGAATCGTGCTTCCGGTGGTAAAAACATCATCAATTAAAAGTATGGAACGCGCTTTTAAGCGTTGCGGGTCGCGAACCTTAAAGGCTTTTGCTACGGATTTCAAGCGATCAACCTCATCCATGCCGACGCGGTGGCGCTCGGTCGCTTTGCTGCGTATCAGTGCAGTGGTATCGAGATTGAGACCATAGTCCCAAGCCAGGGCGCGCGCCACCACTTCGGCTTGATTGAATCCGCGTTCGCGCTTTCTCAGATCGTGCAGGGGAACCGGCACGATCACCTCGCTTGCTAAAACCGCTTCATTCGCTTGATAGGTTTGTCCGAGCATTTCTCGCAAACGACGACAAAGATGAGGCGTCGATTTTAAGAACAAAATATTGGCTTCAAGAGTTCCGGTATACGCGCCGCAGGCTCTCGCAAAAGTAAAAGGCATTTTCTGACAGCGTCCGCATTGACGCGGCTGAGCGGGTATGGTGGTCACGTCAGTCGTGCGCGCCGCAAATTGTTGAACCGGCGGCAATGGATAATCGCATTTGTGGCAGGTGCTCGTGCGGGTGAAAAGTTCGGTGAGGTGTGGATTTTCCCAACACCGATGGCAAACCACGCCGTCGCGCCAGGATTCAACCTGACCCTTACAGACGCGACATTCCTGCGGATAAGCGAGGGTGAGAATTCCGTCTCGTAAATTTTGCAGCGCGTGCGTGAACACGCCTTGCCTCCGTGCGGATAGATTTGGACAAGCGGATGGGGAATGAACCAAGGCTCAGGCTTTGCAGGCTGAGCCTTTCAATTATTCGCGTTCTTCTTTGTCGCTTAACAGTCCTTGCTCGACCAGTTCCTGGCAATCTCTGCAATAGGGTGCCCAGGGAATGGCGTCGAGTCGTTTCGCTTGAATTTCATTGCCGCAATTTAAACAATCGCCGTAATCGCCATTATCTACCCGGTCAATGGCTTCTTCGATAAGTTTTAAAGTGTTTCGTTCATTAGTGCTCTGCGAAAATAAAAGCTCTTTGGTGTAGGAGTTGGAAGCTTTATCAGCCGGGTCCTGGCTGATTTCGCGGTCAGCTTCTCTGCCATAATCCTCTGTGCGCTCTACCATACCCAGCAAAGCGTTTCTTTGGTCGATGAGTTTGGCTTCGTATTGTTTTAATCTTTTTTTATCCATTAAAAAACCTCTAGCTCAGATTTGTTCTTCCCTGAGTTGAAATCGCTCTCCCTCTTTGCATCGCCTCATTTCTGATAAGGCGAACCGTGAAGTATAGCAAATGCACGATAAGCTTGTTCAAGTAAAAATATGCGAGCAAGCTCATGGGTGAGCGTCATGCGTGAAAGCGCCAAGGTCAGGTTGGCGCGTTTTTTCACTTTTTCCGCCAGTCCCAGATGCCCGCCAATTACAAAAGTTAATTGTTTGGTTCCCGCAAGTCTGTGTTTTTCAAAAAACTCGGCAAACTGCTGCGAAGTCATTTCCCGCCCGCGTTCATCGAGCGCAATTAAAAAAGCATCTGCTTCCAGATGCTGCAAAATTTCTTCGCCCTCTTTTTCAATGAGCCGAAGTTTGACGCCTCCGGCATCGTCGCGGTCGCGCAATTCGGTAATCTCTACGCGACAATATTTTTTCAGGCGTTCAAGATAATCATTCGCCAATTCCCGAATCGCCGCGTTTTTGGTTTTGCCAATCCAGATAAATTGCAACTTCATGGTTTCCGGTTTGTTGGTTTGTGGTTTTTAGTTCATGAACCAGAAATTAATAAACCAGAAACCACAAACCTGCTGACTACTCGCCTCTACCGACGCCAATGTGATAGCGGCGCATCTTTTCATATAGATTTTTGCGGCTGATGCCGAGGATTTCCGAAGCGCGGGTTTTATTGCCGCGCACATATTCGAGAATTTCGCGGATGTAAACGGCTTCAAGTTCGGCAAGCGATGGTTTATGTGAGCGCGATTGCATCAAACGCCCGGCTGAGCGCAAATACTCAGGCAAATGTTCAATGTCGATCAGGTCACGATTGCTACCCGATACGGCGTGTTCGATGATGTTTCTCAGTTCGCGGATGTTGCCCGGAAAATCGTAATCCATCAGGATTGCCAATGCTTCATCTGAAAGTTGCAGGTGATTGCGCCCGTTGCGCTGTGCGAATTGTTGAACGAACCGTTCGGCAAGTAAAGGAATGTCTTCGGCGCGCGCCGCCAGACGCGGCAATTCAATCGTGAGCACTGCCAACCGATAATACAAATCCTGACGAAACGCCTGCGCGCGCACCGCCTCTTTCATATCGACATTGGCGACTGCAATGATGCGAACATCGAGTTTGATGGTCTGTTTGCCGCCGAGTCGTTCAAAGCTGCGTTCTTCGATAACGCGCAGCAATTTGGCTTGCGCCGACAGGCTGAGGTTGGCGATTTCATCCAATACCAGCGTGCCGCCATCAGCCATTTCAAAACGTCCGGGTTTAGCTTCGCTGGCACCGGTAAACGCGCCTTTTTCGTAGCCGAAGACTTCCGATTCAAATAAATCTTCCGGCAGCGCCGCGCCATCAACCTTGACGAAAGGTTTCTGGCGACGCGGGCTGAGGTCGTGCAGGTAACGCGCCAGGTAATCTTTGCCGGTGCCCGATTCGCCGAGGAGTAAAACACTGGTATCGGTTTGCGCGACGCGCTCGGCGAGTTCGGCAATTCTTTGCATAGCGGGTGAGGTAGCTATTAATTTATTCATGCGCCTGGCAAATCCAATATGCAATCTCTATGGGGCGGTTGCCCGTCTTAGTTATCGCTCAAAATTGCAAATTATTGAATACTTAGTTGCACACGTTTGGCATCGCGCCATAATCTCTCTAAATCATAAAAACGGCGTGCAGCGTCGGCAAAAACATGCACGATAAAATCACCATAATCCATCAAAATCCATTCGGCATTGGTGAATCCTTCGATGTGCAACGGGCGTTTGCCGGCTTCGCGTAAACGCTTTTCAATTTCGTCGGCGATGGCTTGCACCTGTCGCTGGTTGTTGCCGTTGCAGATGATGAAATATTCGGTAAACGAAGCCACTTCGCGCAAATCGAGAACCACCAGGTCTTGAGCTTTTTTATCGCTCGCCGCCTGTGCGGCGATTTGCACGGCATCTTCAATCTCTAATGCGTTCGCAATCTCTTTCGGGTTTCTACTCATACATTTTGCCTATAAAGTTTGTGCCTCTCTATGTAATCAATGACGGCGAGCGGCGTCAATCCGTTAATGCTTTCGCCATTTTTTACACGGCGACGAATTTCCGTAGATGAGACGTTTTGATTGACATAATCGGTCAAATAGATAAAACAACCTTCCGCTTTTGCAACCGGGTCTTGCCGATGCTTCAACTGCCCGCGCAAATCAATCACGCGGGCGCGAATCGTGTCATCCAAATGTGACGCCGATAATTCATGACCTGGGCGAAGGCTTACGATAATGTTGGTCATCGCCAGCAACCGCTGGTATTCACGCCACAAATGAAGCTCTGCAAACGAATCGCCACCCATCACAAAAAAGAATTTTATCGCGTTGCCATATTGAGCCTGCAACCTTTCCAGGGTTTGCACCGTGTAAGGTTTTTCCGGGAGTTCGATTTCCATTTTGGAAACTTCAATGCGCGGTTCGTCTTTAAACGCCAGCCGCGCCATCTCATAACGATGATGCGCTTCAGAGATATGATTGGTCGTTTTATGCGGCGGTCGATGCGCAGGGATGATTAACAACTGCTCGAGCGCAAAGCGTCGAACCACTGCCCGGGCGATTTCAATGTGTCCGATATGAATCGGGTCAAAGGTGCCGCCGTAAACTCCAATGCGTTTTTCGCTCATGCGGTTTCCGGTCTGTGGTTTCTGGCTCCTGGTTTTTGGTTTCTGGGATAATTGCTTTCAGTAGATAACTAGAAACCACAACCCGGAAACTACAACCCAGAAACCTTTTCCTCTTGCTGAAATTGTTCGATTTTTTTGCCGAGCCGGTAAATCAATTCTTTAATGCCAAGCCCAGTGACTGAGGAGATTTCCAAGATTTCCAGTTGGCGTTTTTCGCAAAACTCACGTAACGCTGCAAGACGCGCCGGATCATCGAGCGCATCGAGCTTTGACGCCACAACCATCTGCGGCTTATTAAGCAACGCCGGATTGTAAGACTGCAACTCGCGTTCGATGATTTGAAAATCTTCAACCGGGTCGCGACCTGTCGACGAAACATCCACGACATGCAGAAGCATTTTGGTGCGTTCGATGTGGCGCAGGAAATCGAGTCCAAGTCCGATGCCTTCGTGCGCGCCTTCAATCAAACCGGGAATATCGGCGACCACATAGGTTTTATAATCGTCATAAGCGACGACCCCGAGATGCGGTTCAAGCGTCGTGAACGGATAATCGGCGATTTTCGGTTTTGCCGCCGAGATGCGCGAAATCAGCGTCGATTTACCGGCGTTGGGAAATCCGACTAAGCCGACATCAGCGATGAGTTTCAATTCCAGTTGCAAGACGCGCACCGCCCCCGGTCGTCCGTCTTCGTGATAACGCGGGGCGCGATTCGTCGAAGTCGCAAATTGCGCATTGCCGCGACCGCCGCGACCGCCCGGCGCAATAACTACTCGTTCGCCGAGTTCGGTAAAATCGTGAATCAATTCGCCGGTGTCGGCGTCAGTTATCAGTGTGCCGACCGGCACCAACACGATGACATCTTCACCATCGCGTCCGTGTTTATTGGAACCTTCACCGTGACCGCCGCGACCGGCGCGATATTCGGGATTGAAGCGAAATTGCAGGAGGGTGTTGAGTTGGTCAGTAGCTTCGAGGATGACCGAACCGCCGCGACCGCCGTCGCCACCTGATGGACCGCCGCGTGGGACAAACTTTTCACGCCGAAAAGCTGTTACGCCGTTGCCGCCATCGCCACCTTTTACTGTTATCTTGGCTCGGTCTAAAAACTGCATCTTCTGATTGCGGATTGCGAATCGCGGATTGCGGATTTGGAAAGCCTTTCAATCCGCAATCCGCAATCTGCAATCCGCAATTCTAAGCTTGTGGATAGACGCTGATGAATTTGCCTTTGCGTCCTTTTTCCTCGAATTTGACGACGCCGGAAATCAAGGCAAACAGCGTATCATCGGAACCCCGTCCGACATTGTTGCCGGGTTTCCAACGGGTGCCGCGTTGACGAACCAGAATTTCTCCGCCGTTGACTGCCTGACCGCCGAAGCGTTTAATCCCTAATCGTTGAGCATTGGAATCGCGACCATTGCGCGAACTGCCTACACCTTTTTTGTGTGCCATAAAACCTCTAGTAGCGGCTGATGAGTGCCGTTATGAAATAATGATTTTAAAATTATCCGAGTGATTCGATCTTCACAGCCGTATAATTTTGCCGATGACCGTGAGTTTTCTTGTACTGTTTGCGGCGTTTCATCTTGAAGACGATGATTTTCTTTCCGCGTCCATGTTCAACTACGGTGCCGGAAACCCGCACGCCGTCAACCACCGGAGCGCCGACTTGAACGCTGTCGTCGGTGCTATGCACAAGGGTTTCAAAATCCACTGCATCCCCGACTTCCGCGTTGAGTGACGGAACCTGAACCACTTCGCCTTCGCTTACGCGAAATTGTTTGCCGCCTGATTGAATAATCGCAAATGACATAGTTATCTCTCTCCAAAACTTTACTTGAAACGAAAGTCCAAGATTATACTGACCGGATTCGAGCACTGTCAACGGTATGTTTTTCAAAATCCTGCTTGTGATTTAGCAATGCCCGCAGGATTTCAGGGTTAATGGGAAAATTAGCAGACTGGAAGTTGGGAAGAAAAAATATTTCAAGTGGCAATTTTCTATAACGCAAATTGCCAAACGACCATTCGTTCATCACAATAGAAAGCGTTTTGGAGTTCATCAATGATGTATTCTCGTCGTGCAATTAGCAGAATTTTAATTCCTGGATTGATGATTTGTTCGCTCTGGTCTTTGGCAAACGCGCAAAAGTCAACTGCCCAAGAACCGGATACAGTCAAACTCAACGCCACATTAATCCAGGTTCCTGTCGTCGTATCTGACCGTGGCGGCAAATTCATCGGCAATTTATTACCGAGCGACTTTTCGATTCTTGAAGACGGCAAACGCCAGGAGGTTGCACTGTTCAAAACCTTGCAACAGCCTTTCCATGCCGTATTGATTCTGGATACCTCGAATTGTGCCGCCGACCGGTTGCGCGCCATGCAGGCGGTCGCTCAGGGTTTTGCAAGAGAACTCAGCGCCCAGGATAAAATGATGGTGATGTCGTTTGATAACGAGGTGCGCGAGTTGACGGAATTCACCTCTGAGCAAAAGGAAATCGAAAACGCGATTGCGGCGACCGAACCTGGATTTGGCAAACTGCTTTATGAAGCGGTTGAAAATGCCTTGAACAAATTGAAAGCCGTTGACGGTCGCCGCGCCGTTATCCTCTTTACCGATGGCGTTGACATGAAAAGCATTGACGCCACCGCCGAAAGCAATTACCGGCTTGCCGAAGAATTGGGCGCAGTGATTTACGTGGTGAAATTCGATACCCGTTGGTGGCAGGAAGCCGAAGCGCGCAAACGAAAAAAAGAGCGTCCCGAAAAAAACTTGCCGTTTGAAGTCGATGTGCGAATTCCTTTGCCGCCTGAATACGGTGGCCCAGACCTGACGCCTCCGGGACTTCCGAGACCGAAAATTGAAATCGGCACCAGCACCGCAACTCCGCCCATCATTTATCAAGATGGCGTAACCGGCAACCGCACACAGGTAAATGCGCCCCCGCCGGATGAAATTACTCAACAACTCAATAAGGTGTACGGCGAGGCTGATGCGTATTTGTTGTCGCTGACATCGCGAACCGCCGGAACGGTTTTTCAAGCAGAAACTTTTGCAGCGACGCGCTCGGCTTTTGCAGCGATTCTCGATGAGATACGCAATCAATATTTAATCGGTTACTATCCGATGAATGAAAAGCGCGATGGTAAATTTCATAAAATAAAAGTTGAAGTCTCGCGCAAGGATGCAAAAGTACGCGCGCGCCCCGGCTATCGGTCAGCCAAAGATACGAATTAGCCCTTATTGAAGAAGCGGTAAACTTGAGCAAAATCGCGCTCCGACGCATGCCGATTTAAGGACAGGGCTACACCATATCGTGTATTTTTTCTTAGTCATCTTAACATCCTGCCAGCCTATTCAGCAGTTTTTCGTTTATTTCTGCAAAATTTCTGCGGTTTTTTAAATTTACCTCAGCCAATAATCGTGCGGCACGGCAGTTGCCCGGAACGTGGCGATTGAATCTCCGATAACCGAGGGTAAGAAAATGAAAAAAGGTCTCCCCATCCTCATCCTGCTGACCGCGTTTTTGGCAATCAATATTTTTCCGATCAGTTCATTTGCTCAAGATAATCAAACGCCCAAACTCGTTCTCGATGGTTCAACGCAAAGCTATGACGATGAATCATTGAGCGGCGAAGACGATGAACCGGTCGAGCGCGTGGCGCGTGTCTCGTTCGTTGACGGGGATGTTTCATTTTTGCGGGCGGGGGTAACGGAATGGTCTGATGCGGTTGAAAATTTGCCATTGCTTTCCGGCGATCAGATTTATGTTGGCAAGCGGGGGCGCGCCGAGATTCAATTCGGACGCGGCAATTATGTGCGATTATCCGAACAGACCGCTTTAACGATTACCGAACTTTCGCACACTGCGGCTTTGCTTGAAATCACCGAAGGCATCGCTATCATTCGCCTCGAACGCTTCGGCGCAGCCTGGAATCGCTTTGAAGTGGATACCCCGAATTCGGCATTGATTTTACAACGTGACGGCATCTATCGCATCAATGTGCGAGGCGAACGCGATTCGGAAGTGATTGTGCGGCGTGGTTCTGCCGAAGTCTCAACTGATGATGGTGATTTTCGGGTTCGCGAAAATCAGCGACTAACCATTGATACGACGCCAAACGGCAGACTTGAAATCGTTGCCGACAATTCCAACGATGATTGGGATAGATGGAGTTATGACCGCGACACCACGATTGCCACGAACTACATCAATACCTCGCCCGATTATGTGAGCAGTTACGAGACCAATTACAATTGCTTTTATGGCGCGAGCGACCTTGCGGCTTACGGATTCTGGACGAATGTTTCGAGTTATGGAAATTGCTGGGTGCCGCGCGTTGCCAGTGGTTGGGCGCCTTATCGTACAGGTCGTTGGTTGTGGATTCCGCGAACCGGCTGGACCTGGCTTTCGAGCGAACCTTGGGGCTGGGCGCCGTATCATTACGGACGCTGGGCTTATATCAACAATCTCGGTTGGGCATGGGTTCCGGGCTTTCATAATCGTTATTACAACTATGGGCATTCTTATTATCAATGGCGGCCCGCTTTGGTTTCCTTCTACAACACAGGCGGCAGCCATGTCGGTTGGTGTCCGCTTGCGCCCGGTGAACGTTGGCGCAATCCGAACCGCTTTAGAAATGATAACCCACACAGACATTTGCAATATCCAACAACCCGCGATGCCTGGCGCAGACCCGATAGTGGCAGTCGCCCGCGCAATCAAAACGGCATCACCTGGGTGGCGGCGAATGAATTTGGCGGCAGACCAAATGGTCGATTGAAAAGCATAGACAATACCCACATCACGCGAGTCGAAGGCGCCGTTAAACCAGGCTTGCCGGATTTGCGCGCCGCTGAAAATTCCGGCGTGGTGGTGTGGCGCAATGGTGATAGCAATAGTCGTCGTCCGGTTGCGCCGCCGAAAGAGATCATCGGTCGTTCGGTAGTCACACGCCAACGCCCGACCGACACCGAAGTTACTTACGCGCCGCCGCGTGAACGCAAATTCATCGGCACCCCGACGATGACCGATTCCGGTAGTCTGAAAAATCGGCGCGTTTATCGCGGTGATACAGGAAGCGAAATTTCAACCGGCGAAGGAACTTCACGCTCGAAAGATAAATCGCAGAACAACGGCGAGGCGAACGGCAATTCCGATAACCGCAATCGCAACACCGATGCTGCCAATAATGATTCATCGCGCGCCAGAAGAAAATTCGAGCGCGCGGATGAAGGGTCGATTGTTACGCGAGAAGAGAAGTCGCAAAGCGATAGCAATGCCAATTGGAAATCGCAGCGTTCGACACCGACGGAATATCCGAACAGCGATAATGCGGCGGAACGCAAGAAACGTGAACGCAATAACGACGACCAATCGCCAAACAATTCGGATTGGCGTTCGCGTCGCACCGATAACGAAACGCAAAATGGTGGCGAGTCCAATCAAGGCAATGCCAATCGTGAACGTAAACGTCAGGAGCGCCAGGAGCAGCCGCAAAACGATAACGGCAATCGTTATGAACGCCGCCGCGAAGAACCGCAAAAGCCCGTTGAACAACCGCGACCGAGAGAAGAACGCCAGCAGGAAAAACAGGAGCGTCGCGAGATGCGCCAGCGAGAAGAGCCGCGTTCCGCGCCGCCACCTCCGCCGCCACAACCATCGCCCTCAAAAGAGGAACGCCGCGCTCGTAAAAATGGTGGCAATTAGGCAGGGGAAAAAGAATTGATCATTGCATCAATCACGATTTTAGATTTTTGAATTTCGTTCGTTGAACTTTGCTTGGTGAATTGTTTTCGCGCCGCGGTTGGCGCTAACTGGACGGATGAGAAGCGAACTGATTTGATTAACACCCCATCTGCTTCATCCTGTTTCTCTTTTCATCTGTCTGGTTAGCGCCAACCGTATTTTTTTCACCACACCTTTCTTGACACTCGCGCAGCCCGTCTATAGATTCGCTCACCATGAGCGAACCGATTAATCTGATAAAAACCATATTTTTTAACGATGAAGAGGAGTTTCGTTGCGGCTGGCGCGTGTTGATTTTTTTTGTCCTTTACGTGGCGATTTTCTTGTTGATTAACGCCGTGGTTTTTCTGCTGAGCGCCCTTGTGCCAGCCTTGAAACCGCTGTTGACTATCTCTACGGAGCGACCTGCCGCCGAGTGGCGAGAGCTATTCGGCTTTATGTTATACAACGCCGGAAGTTTACTGGCGGTGCTTGCGGCAAATGCGATTTGCGCGAGAGCTTTGGAGCATCGCAGCTTTTTATCAACCGGATTTGCGTTGCATAAAGGCTGGTTGCGGGATTTCGTTTGGGGATTGGTGTTGGGCGCAACAACGCTCACGGTTGCGGTTGCCATCGCGGCGGCAAGCGGCGCGACGACATTCAATGTACAAGTATCCGGCATTAACTTTCTGGTATTCGCGTTTATTGTCCTGGCAATTACTTTTCTTATCTCGGCGGCAAATGAAGAAGCGATGGTTCGCGGCTTTGCCTTTCAGGCGTTGACCCACAACATCGGCGCGCCTATTGCTTTATTGATTACCTCAACGATTTTCGGAGTTTTGCATCTCGGCAATCCCAGTGTCAGCTTTTTTTCGACGCTCAATACGATTCTGGCAGGGGTGTGGTTAGGGGTGGCTTATCTGATGACGCGAAGTTTGTGGTTAGCTACGGCGTTGCATGCGTCCTGGAATTTCGTGATGGTTTTTGTGTTCGGTCTGCCGGTGAGTGGCATTGTGTTTTATAAAAATTTCGGTTGGTTTGCAGGGGAATCGCCGCACTGGAGTTGGCTTTCCGGCGGCATTTACGGACCCGAAGGCGGCGCTGCGGCAACCGTTGCGTTGATTGTCTGTACTTTGGTGATTTGGAAAAGCGGCTTATTTTCGACTTCAAAGGAAATGGTCGAAGCCATCAAACATGGCAAACGCCAGCCGGAAATGACGAGGTTGTTTGCGAAAGAAACTGATGATGGATTGCAGTGAATGACGAGCGAACCCAAAAATTCAAACTTGTCATTTTCTTAAAGCTACAGGTTTGGATTGGGGAGAATCGATTAGCGACGACTTTGAGGGTTTGTCAGTTCATTAAAGCCATAAAGCGAAAGCCTGTCTGTAAATCAAGCAGACAGGCTTTCGCTTGGAAAATTCAACCGCGATTTACGAATTCTTTTCCGCGATGTCGCCGATTAGTGGGAGTTTCCACATTTGCCCCTGGTTGGCTTTAATCATTCCGATGATGTGAACGATTATGATGGCTAAAACAATAGCCATTTGAATCAAGCTGAGTATCAGATTTCCTCCGGCGAATGCTGCACCGAATGGATTATCAGAAGTCGTTGTAACCGCTTTCCCCATACCTAATGCAATACTCAGAACGTAGAAAATGATGTAGATGGCAAAATACACGCCCCACAACAGCAAGCCTTGCAATGCATGAAAGCGTACAAAGCGACTTTCTTTCGGCTCGCTGGCAAGCCATAAAATACAAGGGATGAGGTTGATGCAGCACAAACAGCTTGGTATGTAGCAAAGCATGGCTGCGACGTTATAGCTCAACCCTCCAATTTTGGTTTTATTGTCTTGTGGCGGTGGCAAACCTCCTCCACCTCCGTAACCATAACCTCCACCTCCCGGCGGCGGAAAGCCTCCGCCCTGTGGTGGCGGAAAACCACCTCCCTGTGGCGGTGGATAGCCTCCCCCTGGCGGCGGATAACTTCCTCCCGGCGGTGGCGGATATCCGCCCGGCGGGTTTCCATATGGTGGCTGACTGCTCATGTATCTATATCCCCCTTTGCAATTATTCTGAACCGGAAATGAAGTACCCCGCGCCGCAATATACTAGACACCGCCAACGAGTGACAAGCTATCGGCGAGATATTTTTATTTCGTAACAATTTATTTTGTAAAAGCTGCAACAATGGACTCTATCAGAGCCGCTGCACTGTAGACCGGCGGTTGAATGAGATTTTGCAGATGATACTCTCTGGCGGTTGCCGCAGTAACCGAACCGATGCAGGCTGCCCATACAGTTTGCATCAACCCGGAAAGATTTTCCTGCCCGATGAGCGCCACAAAATGATGAATTGTTGAAGGGCTGGTAAACATCACCACATCTATTTTGCCTTGAGCGAGTTGTTCAACCAAAGCTTCGCGATTAGCCGTAGTGCTGACGGTTTGATAGACCGTCAGGTCATCCACGGTCGCGCCTAATTTGCCGAGTTCCAACGGTAACAAATCTCTTGCCGCTTGGGCGCGAGGTAATAAAAACCTGAGACCCGCAATGTTTTCTTCACCACCCGCATTTTCAATAATGGCGCTAAGTAAACCTTCGGCTCGGGCGTCCGTTGCGATGAGGTTCGCATTAATGGCGAAATTTTTAAGCGTTCTGGCGGTTGCCTCTCCGATAGCGCAGATTTTGGCAGCGGTTAGCTTTGACAAATCTTTATGCAGATAATCGTTTAATCGCTCGAAGAAAAATTTGACCCCGTTGGCGCTGGTGAAGATGAGATAGTGATAACTTGCCAGTTGGTCAATCGCCCGATCAACTGCTTGCCAGCTATCGGGCGGGACAATTTTTATCATCGGCACACAAAGCACCCTTGCGCCCAGGCTTTCGAGCAAACTGACGGTCTCTTGCGCTTGTTCAATGGCTCGCGTTACCAATACCGTTCGACCCTTGAGTGGTTGATTCACATCGGTCATGTATGCTTGTTACCCTTCTATTGAGGCAAAGTAAAATTTATCTGCGACAAAATAAAGTTGATAAAATGCCTGTTCAAAAATTAAAAATTTTTTCACCGCCAAATTATATTCAAGCGGTTTTCCTGAGAGCAATTGAATCCGAAAAATTACTTTTGCACACTACCCAAAACTTTAGCTAAGTCAGCGGAATTGTTGACTTAATAACATTTTACTGGTATAAACCTCGCTGAAATAGAATGTGCGGCAGTGAAGGCACGGCTATTGAAACCTTCAAAGTGAGGAACCTATGAGCAGCCTTTCGACGAAAACCAATAAGAGCCGCTCTGCTGCCTCTCAAAAACTTCCAGTTAAATCAAGTAAGAAGACCCTTACAAAAAAGGCGAAAACTTCGTTAGCAAAAAAAGCTGCAACGAAATCTAAGCCGATTACCGCTTTAAAGGTGAAAAAGCCTGTCAGCACAGTTCAAAAAGCGGTTGCGAAGAAGCCGGTTGCAAAGACGGCTGTCGCAAAAAAGGGCAAAGCTGCTTCGACTAACAAAGCGGCGTTGAAAAAGCCTGTAGCCAAGCCGATAGCTGTCACAAAATCAAAAGTTCAGGTCAAACCGACTGCAAAGGCAAAAGCCCCTGTGAGCAAAAAGGCTTTGCGGAGAGCCGAACCGGTTGTAGCCAAATCACCGGAAGTTTTGCCCAGAAAAAACTCTTCGCAGGCTGCTCTTGCCGCAATGGCAGCATTTGAACAGGCGCTCAAACTTTTCAATAAACACAATTATGCTCCGGCAAGAGATGCCTTTGAGCGCATCCTGCAGAAATTCTCGGATCAGGCGGATGTGGTTGCCGGCGCGAGAAAATACATCGCCATTTGTGAACAGCGACTGGCGCGCACTCCTGCCGCCCCGAAAAACCCCGAAGCTCTGTACGACCAGGGAGTTTTTGAATTGAACAATGCCAATGTTCAGGAAGCAATTAATCTCTTTGAAAAAGCCTTGAAGGGAAAACCCACGGCAGACCATATTCTCTATTCACTGGCTGCCGCTTACGCGCGTTTACAAAACCCTAAAAAATCTCTGGATGCCTTGAACCGGGCTATTTCGATTCAACCTGTCAATCGTTCCCGCGCTCGAAGTGATATAGACTTTGCCAGCCTCTACAACGATGAAGAATTCCAACAAATCACCGGTTATGGTTTACTGTTTGAAGATTAAGTTTGATTGAGGTGGTAAACCCAAATGCTTGCGAAACACAATACGGGGTTGAGAATTGTCTCGATTGGCGGCGGCACAGGTCTTTCCACCTTGCTCTCAGGCTTGAAAGAGTATGTCGGAGAGGAAAGTTCCATACCCGATTGGATTGATTTGCTGACCGCTGTCGTCACTGTAACCGATGATGGCGGCAGTTCCGGTCGGTTACGCGAAGAGTTTCAAATCCTTGCTCCCGGCGACATTCGCAATTGCATCGTGGCGCTTGCCGAAGACCGTCATCTGCTCACGCAACTGCTGCGTTACCGCTTTGAATCGGGCGGTGAACTTTCGGGCCATAGCATCGGCAACATTCTGCTCACCGCTTTAACCGACATCACCGGCGATTTTTTTGAAGCCATCAAAGTCATCAGTGAAGTGCTCGCCATCAAAGGACGCATCTTTCCTTCGACTATGGAGAATGCGAGGTTGGTGGCGAAACTGACGGATGGGCGCACCATCGAAGGCGAATCGAAAATTACCGCAGCGCGTTCACATATCGAAAAATTATGGCTTGCGCCGCCGTATTGCAAACCCCTGCCGGAAACCCTCGAAGCCATCAAACAAGCGCACATCATCACCATCGGTCCCGGTTCGCTCTATACCTCGATTATGCCCAATCTGCTGGTTGATGGCATTGTTGAAGCGATTTGTAATTCGTCGGCGATTAAAATTTATATCTGCAATATCATGACACAACCGGGGGAAACCGAAGGCTTCGGCGGCGAAGACCATATTCGCGCGCTGTTTGATTACAGCCCGAATTTGAAATTGGATTATGTATTCGCCAACAGCGCGCCGATTAGCCACAGTTTGCGCGAGAAATATTTTGCCGATGGTTCGGTGCCGGTTGAATTCGGTGAAAAAGCCGAAGCGATGTTTGCCGGTAGTGAATTTAAAATCATTCGCAGCGATTTCCTGAGCGAAGACGGCGTAGTGCGTCACGACCCGCAAAAACTGGCGCAGGTGATTATTGACCTCTATTTGACGGATGTTTTCGGAATGCCCCGCTTTGAAATCACCGATCTTTCACACATTGAAATCACTTGTTGATTGGCTTTTCCCTGCAAACTAAATTCTCGCGTCGCCCGAACGCTTACAGTAAAATTGAGGCTGCTGTTTGGAGGTTCCCGATTATTTTTCAAAACGATTGAAATGGGATAGATAAATTTATGGCTGATGTAATGATACTGGCTGCCGGTTTAGGCACACGAATGAAATCGCGTCGCGCCAAAGTTCTACATGAATTGGCGGGTCGCCCACTGGTTGCGCATGTGGTTCGCGCTGCGTTTGCGCTCAACCCCGAATCCCTCATCACTATCGTCGGGCATCAAGCCGCTGATGTTGAACAGGCGGTGCGTGATGAAGTCAGACGACTGGTTGAAACTGGCGCAACGGCGCATCCCGAATTGCTTTTCGCGCTGCAAACCGAGCAACGCGGCACAGGACACGCCGTCATGGCAGCGCGGGAACTCCTTGCAGGCAAAACCCATCCCCTGGTCGTTACCGCGGGCGATGTGCCGATGATGCAAAGCGCCATGCTCGAACGACTGGTCGCGCAGCACCACGCCGAACGCAACGACGCGACGGTTTTGACCGTGCGACTCGAAGACCCCTTCGGTTACGGACGCATCATTCGCGACGCGGAAGGGAACTACCTGCGTTGCGTTGAACAAAAAGACGGCTCACCCGAAGAACTCGCCATCAAAGAGGTCAATGTCAGCATCTATTGTTTCAATCCTCAGTCGCTCGTTGGCGCGCTCGATTATCTGAGTAGCGATAACGCGCAAAACGAATTTTATTTAACCGACGTGCCGCAAATTCTAATGAATCAAGGCAAACGCCTGGGATTGTTTTGTTATGAAAACCCGGATGAAGTTCGCGGCATCAACACCCGTGTCGAGCTTGCCGAACTTGAACGCGATTTGCGCGAAAAGAAATTGCGCGAATTGATGCTTGCGGGCGTGACCATTATTGACCCGGCGACGACTTACATTCATGCCGATGTTGAAATCGGACAGGACACCGTCATTCACCCGCAGGTTATCATCGAAGGTCGCAGTTGCATCGGCGCGGGCTGCACGATTCAATCGTGGACGCGGCTCAAAGATGTGCAGGTCGGCGATGAGGTGACCATAAAAAATTCCTGCGTTATTGAAGATTGCACTTTGCATAATCAAGTTCAGGTCGGTCCCTTTGCGCGCTTGAGAATGAACGCCGAGTTTGATGAGAAGTCGGTAATTGGCAATTTCGTTGAAGTGAAAAAATCGAAAATCGGCAAAGGCACTAAGGCGCAGCACCTCGCGTATCTTGGCGACGCGACGCTTGGTGAAAAAGTCAACATCGGCGCGGGCACCATCACCTGCAATTATGACGGGGTTCGCAAACATGAAACCCACATTGAAGACAACGTAAAAATCGGCAGCGATACCATGTTGGTTGCGCCTGTGCGCGTCGGCACTGGTTCAGTCACCGGCGCAGGCACTGTGGTCACCAAAGACGTGCCGCCCGATTCCTTAGCCGTCGGCGTGCCCGCTGTGGTGAAGAAGAAACTTAGATAAACGTTAAGCCGCGTGAGATAACGATGAACCGAATTTTGCAAGATACTTTAGCAATGATAAAAGCTGAACGTGGAGGTTCAGGTTCAGAAAGGTTTGCTCTGGTTGATAAATTGCTTCTTGAATATGGGGAAAACAATTTAGCGGAGCGTCTTTACAACGATATACCGCCAGAATGGACATGGGGAATCGTAGCTGATTTATTTGCAATTCTAATTTGGTCAACCAGTGACAACGGTCATGCACTGACAAACGTAACCGATCAGTGGCTGGAACAAGGCGATGACTTGAGGAAAATCCAGATAGCTTTACATCTGGATACCTATCCTTTTCTGCAAAGAGACAAAATGAACTCAGTTCTTTCAAGCTTGGCAACACGCTATCCGATAGTTGCCGACCGATGCAATGAACTGATTTTGTCGAGAAGCGAATCTGAGTAATTAAATTTACCTGAATTGGTTGAATATTTTGGATAAAAATATCTACCCGGCCTGTCTAAAATTTTTTGGATAAATTTATTTTCCCAGCCTGTCTAAACCAATCGTGTAAGCAATCGAAAACAAGGTGCTGAGTTTGCCGGATTATCGAACCGATGAGGAACTGGTCGAGTGTGCGCTCGCCGGGCGGGCGGAAGCCTTCCCGGAACTCTATGACCGTTTCTATTCGCGGGCTTACCGGCTGGCTTATGGCATGACCGGACGCCACGATTTGGCTGAAGACCTCACACAGGAAATTTTTATGCGCGTCTATCAAAAGCTTGATAAGTACGAACGCCGGTCGAGTTTTGCGACGTGGTTTTATCGTCTCGCAGTCAATAGCAGTCTCAATTCCCGAATGCGTGAAAAACGCGAAAATCACCAAGATATTGAATCGCACATCGGCTTGCCGGTGAGCCTGACGACCAGACCGGTTGAAACCGGTGTGCTCAGGCAACAGGTGCAGGCGCAAATCAACCGGGCGTTGCTCAGTTTGAAACCCAAGATGCGCATCATCGTCATTCTCAAAGATATTGAAGGGCTAAACATCGCGGAAATCGCCGACCGCCTGAATTGTTCAAAAGGCACAGTCGCTTCCAGATTGTTTCGCGCCCGCGATTTACTGGCGCAAAAACTGGCGCATTTGCGAAATACATTTTAATTGGATGAATAAGCCAATCGAACAACTGAAAAACCGGATTTGCGCCGCGCGCTTTCGCGAGTTGATGATTCGCGCGATGGATGGCGAACTCGACGCCCAGGCGCAATCGAAACTCGATGCGCATTTAAAAAGTTGTGCGCGATGTCGCGCCAGTTTTGCACGCCAGCAATTTGCGATGCAGTTGATTTCACAATACACCCTTCCCGATGCCTCGCCCGCAGGCAAACCCGAATGGGTCAAGGTGAGCGCCTTTGCAAAACCGCAGCCTGAACTTTCAAGAGGATGGATTGCCTCTCGATTTTTAAACCGGCGCGGCGTCGTTGTAACGATGGCAATTGTCGTGCTCATTCTCGCTATATTTGCGTGGCGTTATTTTCAATCGCCGCCGGTCACCTGGGAAATCGTTCGCCTCACCGGAAATCCGAAAATCAATCAGCGAATTCTTACGCGCACCGACAAAATCGCTATGGGTGAAACGGTAGAGACCGATAGCCAGTCGCGCGCCATGATTCAAGTCGGCATCATCGGACAGGTCGAGATAGACGCGAATACGCGATTGCGTTTGATTAGCGCCGGGGCAAAAAACCATCGCCTGGCGCTCGAACGCGGCAAAATTTATGCGACGATTCTAGCGCCACCGCAGGAATTTTTTGTCGAAACCCCTTCCGCGCTTGCAGTGGATATGGGGTGCGCTTATAGCCTCGAAGTCAACGACGCAGGTGAAAGCACACTCTTCGTTAAATCGGGTTGGGTAGCGTTGAAACTTGGCGGGCGGGAATCGCTTGTACCTGCCGGAAGTATGTGCCAGACCAAGCCCGGCATTGGACCCGGCACGCCTTATTTCGAGGACGCGACGAAGCGATTTAAAATCGCGCTCGAACGACTCGATTTCCAAAATGGCGGAAAAGAAGAACTGACCATTGTGCTTAACGAAGCGCGTGTCAAAGATACCTTGACGCTCTGGCATCTGCTTGAACGCGCCAGTGGCGAAGCGCGATTGCCAATTTATGAACGACTCGCGAGGCTTGCGCCACCGCCTGATGAGGTGACGCGGGAAGGCGCAGTAGCAGGTAATCGCGACATGCTCAATCGGTGGCGCGAGCGCATTGAATATCTGAGCATTGGCATTGACCTGACGAATGCGCCGACCGCAACCGGCACCTTGAAACCCGTTGGCGCAATGATTGATGCGCGCTTCAATCACTCGGCGACGCTTTTAAATGACGGCAGAGTGTTGATTGCCGGTGGTCGTGAAAAGCAAGGCACGATTCTAAGCAGCGCGGAAATCTACGACCCGGCGACCGGTGAGTTCACCGCAACCGGCGCAATGAAAACGCCGAGGGTCGGGCAGACGGCGACTCTGTTGCCGGATGGCAAAGTGCTGATTGCGGGCGGTTCGGACAGCGAATTTTTTTATGGCGCACTGTCGAGCGCAGAACTTTACGACCCCACGACCGGACAATTTTCAACGACCGGCGACATGCATGCCAAAAGGCTGGCGCACAAAGCCACTCTTTTGCAAAACGGCAAAGTGCTGATTACCGGCGGGCAAGGCGAAGACTTGCCCAATCACGATACAACGGAAATCTATGACCCGATGACCGGCGTTTTTACGCTTGCGGCAAAGATGCATGAAAAACGCGCCGACCACACAGCGACGTTACTTGCAGACGGACGAGTTTTGGTCACGGGTGGCTCGGATGCGCGACACGCGACGATTCAAGTGAGCGATACAGCGGAAATCTACGACCCGGTGAATAATCAATTTACCGCAGCGGGGAAGATGAGCGTCGTGCGCTTCAAACACTCGGCAGAACTTTTGCCCGATGGTCGCGTCATCATCATCGGCGGCTCGAATGTGACACTGTACGAAGGGCGTTATGCCAGTGCCGAAATCTTTGACCCGCAAACTCGCCAGTTTACGCCTACCGGAAAACTGAATACTGCGCGCTACAAAATCCGCGATGCGGTGGTGTTGCTGAGTAACGGGAAAATTTTAGTCGCCGGCGGCGGGCGCGCGGAAGTTTATGACCCGGCGACAGGGCTTTTCGCGGCGGTTAAAGGCGGCATGGGCACCACGCGGTTTTATGCGACAGCGACGCTCTTACAAAATGGCGAGGTGTTGATTGTCGGCGGTTACAGCGCCGAATCGAACAATATGTCCGCCAACGCGAGCGCCTGGATTTACCAGCCGGAATAATTCGGAAAATTTAAAACAGAGGATAGTGATGACAGAAAGCAATCAAATTGCCCCTGATGGCAAATTCCATTCGATGGACTGGGGATTATTGATTTTGAGATTCGGCGTTGCCGCCATGCTGGTGACCCATCACGGCTGGGAAAAATTTGCGGGCGCGGTGGGATTTTTATTCGGCGGCAAAGAGTGGGGTTTTATCGGCTTTATTGGCAGCCTCGGTTTTCCGTTGCCAACCTTTTTTGCCCTGTGCGCGGCGTTTGCGGAATTCATCGGCTGTTTGTTATTGATGGTTGGACTCTGCACACGCTACGCCGCAGCTTTCGTCGCGCTGACCATGTCGGTTGCCGTCTATTTTCATTTGACGACCGATTCAGGATTTGAACTCGCGGCGATTTATCTATTGGTTACGCTGTTTTTTGTGCTTTCCGGCGCTGGCAGATTTTCGCTGGATGAATGGTTGCGTCATCGTTTACGACCACAGCCGGTTGCCGAATCTCTGCAAACCGCTGTTTGATTTTTGCGAATGAGAAAACTCGTACTCAACTTTACATTCGTGATTTCACGACAACCCGATTTACCAAAGGAGAGAACATTATGCCTGATAAAAACCGACGTTTATTTTTACAGCAAAGCGGTCTGGGGCTTGCCGCCGTTAGTGTTGCCGGATGGGTTCTCAGAACCGATGCGCGACCAACGCCTGCAAGCGTATTGGAAGACGGAGCCGAACGGGTGCTCATTCAAATGGGCGCGGCATCGAAAGAAAATATAATGGCAACCGGTGAGTTGAAAAAAATCACTCCCGTGTCTATTGGCCCGGCATATAAACCGGGCGCGCCGTTTCGCGGCAAACTCTGTTCGCCATTTGAACCGGGAACGCCATTTGTGATGACCGGAAGGGTCTGGTCGTTTGATAGCAAACGCCCGTTGCCAGGCGTGGTGCTCGATTTCTGGCACGTCGATAATCAAGGGGTCTATTCAAATGGCAACGGCGATTTCAAAAATCGCGGGCGACTCCTCAGCAGCGAAAACGGTTACTATGAATTTGAATCCATACGCCCGGTGCCTTATCAACCGAACCCTTCGGATGCGAAATTCTGGCGTTGCGCGCATTTTCATCTGATGGCGGTTTGTCCGGGCTATAAACCGTTGATTACCGAAATTCATTTCAAAGACGACCCCAAACAAAAAATGGATTCGATGTACAGAACAGAACTTGCCGTCGCGCCGGATAAACGTGTGGTCAATGGCAAGACCATCGAGACAGCGGTGTTCGACATCGTTTTGGAACGCGATGGCAGCGCATCGTAAAAGCGTGACTTGAGACCGGTGGCACAAGAAATGAGCGCGGTCAAAGACCGCTCACTCAACCGGTCATCAGTCAACCACTCAATTTCATTCCACAGCAACCCCAGCCTGCTTGAAGCCAAAGTTAAAATCGAACCGGGCATTCGCGCCTGAAATTTAAAACCATTGGCGATTGAACGTACTCACCGCCGGTTGAGTGAGCGGTCTTTGACCGCGCCGTTATGTTGTAAATCGCTCCAGCCCGGCAACGATTAAAAATCTGTGTGTTTAAGGAGAAGATATGCGAATTTGTAAATTGATTTTTACAGGGTTGCTCGCCGTTGCATTGCTGCCGGTTGCCTATGCCCAAAACGGCGCAGCGCAACGTTCGCCGCTTGACGCTACCAACTGGGGCGTGGTCTTGGACACGCCCGCGACCAAACTGGTGAAGGTGAAAACCGATGTGCCGTATTTGAAAGATGCAAACGGCACCTTGACGGTTGATATTTATCTGCCGCCGGATATCAACGCCAATGAAAAACGCGCCGCCGTTTTATTCATCAACGCCGTAGGCGATCGCCCCAACAGTCGCGTGAAAAATTGGGAGATTTATAAATCGTGGCCGCGTCTGGTTGCCGCGCATGGACTCGTCGGCGTGTCGATGGATGCCGATGGTTCGCGCATTCAGGAATGCTTGCGCGGCGTTTTTGAATTTTTAACCAAACAAGGCGAGGCGCACGGCATTGATGGTACGCGGCTTGGATTGTATGCGGCATCAGCGAATGTCACAGGGGCGACGCAGTATTTAAACAGCGACGTGGCGACCAAAAATATTCGCGCCGCCGCGTTGTATTACGGCGGCGTCCCCAACGGCAATTTGCGAAGCGATTTGCCGGTGTTGTTCATTGTTGCGGCGGGCGATGCGCCAAGGCTTGGACAACCGCTCACGGCTTTGTGGCAACGGGTGGTTGAAACGGGCGCGCCTTGGACATTGATGTTTGCCCAAGGGTTGCCGCATGCGTTTGATGCCTTTTCCGATAACGATGACGCGCGGCGCATCATTCAACAAACCCTTGGCTTTTGGAAATCGCATCTGGAGCCGGTTCCGCAACCGACGTGGGCGCGTTCTCAGGCGCGGGAAATCGTCGCTGCCACTTATGACAACAATCCGCAACGTGCCGCCAGTCTGCTTGCCGACTACATCAAGGAAAACCCCAGTGATGCGACGGCGCAACTGCAATACGGCAGAGCCTTGCAACAACTGCGACGCTTTGATGAAGCAATCATCGCATTAGAGAAAGCCTTGACGCTTGACCCGACAACGACCTTTGCTTACTCCACACTGGGGCAGATTAAAATCGCGCAACAAAAATACCAGCAGGCGGCGCAATATCTCACGCGCGCCATTGATGCCGGACAGCGCAACAGTCTGATTTACGGGCAACTGGCTTGGGCGCAATTGCACAGTGGACGCAACGAAGAAGCGGTGAAAAATTATGAAAAAGCCTTTGAAATGGGCATCCCGCCGGGCGCGAATACGCGCGGTGTGGCGTTCTATAATCTGGCTTGCGGATATGCGCGACTCGGACAGAAAGAGAAAGCGTTGACCGCGCTAGCGAGTGCGATGAGCGAAGGCTTCACCGACCGCAAGGCTTATGAAACCGACGAAGACCTTGTGCCGCTGCGCGCCGAGCCGCGTTTTCAAGAACTCCTCTCCCGCTTGCCGAAATCGTAAACATTTATTGAAGGCGACTGGAATTTCCGGTCGCCTTTTCTGCTGAAACGTTCTCGAATTCTCAATGTCTGCGGTTTCCCTGACCTTTTTCGGTGAGAATTTAATTATTCTCCTCTTTTCTCTCTTCCTACGTTACAATTTAGCGAACCAGCAGGGCAAAGTTTCGGGCAGGAACTTCAAGACATTACCGATGCTTATCCAACCCTGGTTGTTGAAATCCGAATTCAGGGAGTGAAATCAGTATGTGTGGAATAGTCGGGTACGTTGGGGACAAACAGGTCGTCGGCGTCATTATTGAAGGGCTGAGAAAACTGGAATACAGAGGTTATGATTCGGCGGGCATTGCTGTCGTGGACGAAGACCATCATCTGGAAATTCGTCGCGCCGAAGGTAAACTGCGCAACCTCGAAGACGCCATTCGCCTCAGACCGCTTGATGGCAATTACGGCATCGGGCATACACGTTGGGCAACCCACGGGCGACCGACGGAAGAGAACGCCCACCCGCACCGCGATGCCTCGGGCAACATCGTCGTCGTTCATAATGGCGTCATTGATAATTTCCTGCCGCTTAAACGCAAACTCCAGGAAGCCGGACATAAATTCGTCACCGAAACCGACACCGAAGTCATCGCCCACCTGATTGGTAAATTTTATGACGAGGGCGCGGGCAGTCTCGAAGCCGCAACCCGCCGGGCGATTACCGAACTGCGCGGCATCTTTGCCTTAGCGATTGTTTCGGCGCTTGAACCCGAAAAAATTGTTGCGGTGCGCCAGGGACCACCAATCGTCATTGGCTTAGGTCAGGATGAATACCTCGTAGCATCCGATATTCCGCCGATTCTCTACCACACGCGCGACCTGTTTTTCTTAGGCGATGGCGAAATGGCAGTGCTCACGCGCAAAGGCGTGACGGTCACAGATTTTGAAGGCAATTCGATAACGCCGCATGTGCAGCGCATCACCTGGGACCCGATTATGGCGGAAAAAGGCGGCTTTAAGCATTACATGCTCAAAGAAATTTACGAGCAACCGCGCGCCATTCGCGATACCGTAACCGGGCGCGTGTCGCAACAGACCGGGCGCGTTTATCTGGATGAAATGGAAATCAGCGAAGCCGAATTTCGGTCGTTTACTTCTGTCAAAGCGATTGCCTGCGGGACCAGTCTGCACGCGGCGATGGCGGGCAAATACATGCTCGAAGAATTGGCGCGCATCCCTGTTGAAATCGATTACGCATCGGAGTTTCGTTATCGCGACCCGATAATCGATGACAAAACGTTAGTCGTAGCGATTTCGCAATCGGGCGAAACCGCCGATACCCTGGCGGCGGTTCGCGAAGCCAAAGAAAAAGGCGCGAAAATACTGGCGATTTGCAATGTTTTCGGGTCGATGCTCACACGCGAAGCGCACGGCACGATTCTCACTCACGCGGGACCGGAAATCGGTGTCGCGTCAACCAAAGCCTTCACCAGTCAAATGACGGTGTTTTATCTGCTGGCGCTTTACCTTGCGCAACTGCGCGGCAAAATGAGCGAAGAAGAATCGCTCGAACATGTTCGCGCTTTGAATAGTTTGCCGGTGCAGTTGGAATCTTTACTGGGTTGCGATGACCAGATTGAAAAACTGGCGCGTGAATTCCACCGGGCGCAGGACTTTCTCTATCTCGGTCGCGGCATCAATTTCCCGATTGCCCTTGAAGGCGCATTGAAACTCAAAGAGATTTCTTACATTCACGCCGAAGGCTATCCGGCGGGCGAAATGAAACACGGGCCGAATGCGCTGATTGATGAAGAGTTGCCGGTCGTGGTGATTGCCACGCAAGATGAAACCTGCGAATACTCCAGGCTCAGATTTGAAAAGACGCTTTCCAATATGGTCGAAGTGAAAGCGCGTGACGGCAAAGTGATTGCGCTGGTGACCGAAGGCGACACCGAAGCGCGCCAGATTGCCGACCACATTATTGAAATTCCTCATGCCAGCGATTTGATTTCGCCGACGCTGGCGATTGTGCCGCTGCAACTGCTGGCTTATCATATCGGCGTCCGGCGCGGGTGCGATGTTGACCAACCGCGCAACCTCGCGAAATCCGTCACCGTTGAATAAGCAAAAGTGAGAGCGCAAAATAAATGCGAAATAATTTTGCGCTCTCTGCCATTTCCAAGCTATAAAACTACAGCACAAAACCTGCTTTGGGGGGATGGAAGTATTTAGGGTCGAGTGGGTAGAGGTATGAATAAAAAAGCTTGGTTGAAATTATCTGCGTTTAAACTGCATACCAAAGCGACCATCCTCATCTCCATCATTCTGCTCATTATTTTTGCGATTGCCACTTACTTTGCCGACCTCTCGTTGAGTCAACTGAGTTACAATGAAGAGGAAAGGCAGGCACAACTGCTGGCGGCAAGAGTTGCCGATACCACTGAACATTACATTGAAAAAGGGCGACAACGAAAAGCCGAGACGCTGAATAATTCCCAACCGCCATCCGTGCAACCGGATTGGCAAGACGTAAAAGATGAACTCGCCTCAACGATGGTCAAAAACAATCAGGAAATTATCGAGGTGCGGGTTTTTTATCTAACCCAAAATAATCAGTTCAGCGAGGTAGTCAGAATACCGAGCGAAGCCGCCCCTTCGCCGGTGATTAACCGTCAACCGTCAAGCTCTCCGCATGAATATGCCGATATTATTATGGAGCGTCACGAAGGGCCAAATCGCCTGCTTGATGTCGAGGCGGGATTGGAAATCCTTTATGACTCGCAACTCGTGCAGGTCGGGTTTGTGCGGGTCTGGCTGTCGTTTGACCAGAGTAATAATGCGGTGTCGCGGCATCGCAAACTCGTTTGGCCGTTGATGCTGCTGGCGATTGTCGCGGTCACCTTCATTATCTATTTTCTCTTCCGGCAAATCGTTTACGAGCCGCTCGATAAATTGCTGGCGGCGATGACCAAAGCCGAAGCCGGGAATTTGACCATCGAAGTTCCGCCAACCTCCAGAGATGAAATCGGCATGCTCACCCAGCGATTCAATCGCATGCTCGGGCGCATACGCGAGATGACCGAGCAGTTGAATCTTGAACAGCAACACCTTGAAGCCCGCGTCAAAGCCTCAACCACCGAACTTGCCGAACGCAATGAACAACTCGAAGAAGCGCATCTCAATCTTTATGAAATGCAGCGCGAGGTCGTCAAACTGGAACGCCTGGCGACCGCCGGTCAGCTTGCCGCGCAATTCGCGCACGAAGTCGGCACCCCGTTGAATTTAATTTCCGGTCACGTGCAACTGCTTCGCGCCCGCACCACCGATGAACGGATTGCCAAACGTCTGGATGTGATCGGCGAACAGATCGAAAGAATTACCGCCATCGTCCGTTCAATGCTGGCTTCAACCCGAAGGCCCAAACCTAACCTCGAACTCATCGACATTAATCAGATGGTGGCGCAGATACTGGATGCCACACAACCGACCCTGACGTTGCGCAATGTCAAATTGCAGATGCGGCTCTCACCTTCGCCGGTTTATGTGCAAGCCGACACCGATCAATTACAACAGGTCTTCATCAATTTGATTAACAATAATCTCGATGCCATGCCCCAGGGCGGCGACCTGAGCGTTGCCGTTCATAGCGATGAGACGCAAGCGGTTATCATTGTCACAGACAGCGGCGAAGGCATCCCTCGCGAATATCTGGATGTGATTTTTGACCCGATGTTTACTACCAAAAAAGGTCACGGTACGGGACTTGGCTTGACCATTTCCAAAGAGATTATTGCCGAACATAACGGGGATATTAAGGTTGAAAGTGAAGTCGGTGTGGGCACCAGCTTTTTCGTTATCCTGCCGATGGCAAGGATTGAACAAATGGTCTCTTCCTCCTGAAACCTCCTTTAATCAGCTATCCGTCTGATCAAATAAGCCTACATAGCGCCGTTCGATTTTACTCGAAACGGCGCGGTCGGTGATTCGCAATCGCGGTCAAAGGCTGCGCCTCAACTCCAGCACGCCTTTGCGGGCTTTTGTGGCTGTTTTGCGTTCAGTGACAATAAAGCCACAGCCGCTTTCTCCTGCCTGATGGATGAATGAATTTTCGGTTTAACACTTAACTTATAAATTTCAATGACTTAGAAATTCGGTCGAGGGAAAAAGGCTGTGGCATAAGACTTGCCAAAATTGACAGTACATTGCCCTGAAGTACACAAAGTATTGTTCGTTCTTTGTAAAGCGAATCGTTGCGCTGGCAATTTTTGAAAAACCGGTTATCGGGTTTTTTACTGGTTGTCAGCGTAACCATTCAATATGGCAATGGCAGAGTTTGAAGATTTATACAAGTCCCATAGGCGCTGGCAAAAGGGTTAAATGCAGCCTGTTTTCAATCGTGAGCTTTTCAACCTCCCATCTCACTTTTGTGCGGTAAACCGGCAACAGGAAGTCGGCTGATAGCAGTGTGCAGGGAATGGAGGTTGGTTCGCATTGCCTTGCTCTAAGAAAGCCTTAATGGGTTGTTTTTAGAGCAGAGCAATTCGATTGTTTTTGAGATTGCTTTGCAATGAATTGGCAAAACGCTGATTCGTTTTTCTCCTGAGCAAGCCAATGAAGTTTTGCTGGCTTGTTTCTCTCCAGTGCGGGTCAGTTTTTTTAACTGACCCCTTTTTTTCTGCAAGCGTCCTGGGCAGGCAGTGAGTTGAAAAACTGTGAGCAAGTTACTCAAAATCATCGTCTTGATTATCGTCCTGTTTTTCCTGGCGAGTTTTTTGCTCTACAGAATGCACACGGGACGCGCTTCATCAAGACCTGCGGGTTCGCACACCGCTGCGGAAGAGCATGAAGTCATGATGATTCACGGCAACCTCGACCACATCGATTCTCACTCAAAAACCCTTTCGCTAAAAGATAACGCGCAAACCCTGGAATTCGTCATCGACAATACCACCATGTTCGTCAAGGATGGACAGGTGGTTGAGCCTGCGGAAATTACTTCCGGCAGAGAGGTCGCCATTCGCTACACGCGCTCCGGCAACATCAATACCGCGCATTATGTCTTTTACGCACACGCTGAATGAAACTTCGCGTTTTGCCTTAAAGGCTCCCCCTACAATCCGATTTGACACGCCATCAAGGCTCCCCCTATAGCGGTTTGCAATACGATTTACTGAGGTTGAACAAGCGGTCTTTGCCCAGCGTCGTTAGGCAGTCGCGGTCAAAGACCGCTTTCTCAACAGAGGCTGAGTAAATTCATTTGCAAACCGCTATATTCGCTCTCCGCTTGACCCTGCTCAAAACGACCATCAACGCCGAATATCCGATGTCCATCAGGATGAAGGCTTCCCGATTGATAGGGGCGTCTTTGATGTCAATCAAAAGACCGGCGAAATCATCGCGCATAGCGATGCCGAAAATTAAAATAAGCGGCATCGCAACAATGTGCCGTCATAGTTGAAAATCAAGCGGCGCGGTCGCGTCGAAACACCATAGATAAAGCTTAATGGCTCAGGGTGAAAAATAACCTTCGTTCAAAAACGGCCCCGGCTTTCAGTAAATGAGTTTCGCCATTCGTCGGAATTTTACTGCACCGATAAGTTTCCGATTTACCCACCGATAGTGAAAATCCCTTGATTTTACGGGCTTTTTTGCAGGTTGCCGGCGTGGCACCCGCTTTGCATTTGCTAAAATCGCACTCGTAGATTGGTGACCGGCGATTTTTGCTCAGCGCCTTTCGAGGGCGCTTGAAGAGGGGATTACGATGGCAGAGTCTATGCTCAATGCAAATTTTAAAAATGCGGTGCGCGTGCAAACCAGTTTCATCGCGCCGCTTGAACGCCGGTGTCTTCATTTTTTTGCGCGTCACGCGCCCGCGTGGTTGATGCCCGACCATCTGACGACGCTTGGGCTTGCGGCGATGTTTTTCGCGGGCATCGCTTATGCGGCGGCGCGCTGGTGGTCGCCGGCTTTGCTCATTGTCAATGTTTTATTGTTGGTGAATTGGTATGGCGATAGTCTCGATGGGACGCTGGCGCGATTTCGCGATAAACAACGTCCGCGTTATGGCTTTTATGTTGACCATATGGTTGATGCTTTCGGTTCGTTGTTTTTATTCACCGGCTTGGCGCTTTCGACCTACATCACGCCGATGGTTGCCATCTTTTCGCTCATCGGCTATCTGTTGCTGATGATGGATTCTTTCTTAGCGACTTATACGATAGGCGAATTCAGAATCTCATTATTCAAATTCAGTCCGACGGAACTAAGAATACTGCTTGCCGTCGGCAATGTTTACGCTTTCTTTAAACCTTCGGTGAAAGTTTTCGGAACCGCCTATAAATTTTTCGACCCGGCGTGTGTCATTGCCATTGCATTGATGCTGGTGGTGTTAATCATTTCAGTGGCGCGCAATACCTTGACGCTCTATCGCGCCGAGAAAATTTAAGATGAACGAGCAGGCACTGATTAAACAAGAGAACGAATTTGCAGTTAGTCGCACGACGCTGTTTCGCCGCTGGTTGAAATTCAGCGCCGTGGGCGCAACCGGCATTGCCGTGCAACTCGCAACCCTTGCCCTTCTGTTAAGGCTTGCCGGAATGCATTACCTGCTGGCGACCGCCTTAGCCGTTGAACTGAGCGTCCTGCATAATTTCATCTGGCACAGGCGTTGGACGTGGGCGGAACGCCATTCGACAAGCAATGCGGCGATGCTCATAAAATTCAATTTAACCAACGGGGCGCTTTCGATTATTGGCAATCTGATTTTTATGTGGATTTTTGTAAGCTTTGCAGGACTTGATGCGCGGTTTGCCAATGTGCTGACGATTTCCATTTGCGCGCTTGCCAATTTCTTCCTGTCGGATCGAGTGGTTTTTACTTGAAGCCGGTTTTAAATTTATGGTTGATTAAAACCTTGCAACTTCTAAAGACTTACTGAGACAGGAGAAAGTGTTTGGCTTATTCGACCCTACCTCGCCTGAAAAATAAAAAATCAATTGAAGAATTGCAGTCTATTGAATGGGCTGCCGGATTGGCACTGGTCGCTTACGGACTGAAAATCGGCATTCGCGCCAATGATGCGAAACTGCTGGAGCGGTTGCTTGACCATTTGCCGCCGAATTGGCAGGTCGCGAAATCGCCTGTGGTTGATAGATTATACTCAATCGTCAAAAGCAAAAAATCTCGTCAACCGCAATTGCCATACACGCTTTACCGCGATGATGAAAAATTGCTGGCTACGAAAACCCTCAAAGGGCTTGGCGATTATTTTGAATCCGATGTGCAGTTATATGTCGCAGAGTTTGCGCCCAAGCGGGTCTTTATTCATGCGGGCGCGGTCGCCTGGCAAGGCAAAGCGATTATCATTCCGGGGCGCAGTTTCAGCGGCAAAACCTCACTGGTTGCGGCATTCATCAAAGCCGGGGCGACCTACTATTCCGATGAGTATGCGGTTTTAGATGAACGCGGACTGTTGCATGCTTACCCGCGTAAACTCTCTGTGCGTGAAGGCGAGCGATTTCAGGGGATTAAATATTCGGCAGAAAAATTGGGCGCAACCGTTGGCAGCAAACCTTTGCCTGTAGGGGTGGTAATCGTCAGCCGTTATCGTCGCGGGGCGCGCTGGCAACCAAAATCCCTGTCTGCCGGAAAAGCGATATTGGCATTGCTAAACAATACGGTTTCAGCCAGGCGGCAACCGGAGATAGCCATAAGCACCTTGAAGCGGGCAATTAACGGAGCGCAGTTGTTGAAAAGCGCGCGTGGAGAGGCGCGGGAAGTGGTGGAACAATTAATCGGAATGTTGAAGCAAGGGGACATAAAAATTTGATTTGACAGCAGTAATCCACCCGTTGTACAAAACATCTGGCTAAACTAACTACCTCTACAGTTTTAAAACCATTTGCCCGACCTTGGAGAATTCATGATGCATAACTCAAATTCCGTTCGACCGCTAGCGAGAAAAGACGGCATCGTCGTCCAGGAATTATCCGATGAAACCTTGGTTTACGATTTAACCTGCGATAAAGCGCATTGTTTGAATCAGACAGCGGCAATCATTTGGAATCATTGTGATGGGACAAAAGAGGTCGCGGAACTCGCGCAAATTCTATCCGCGCAATCGGGGCTTCCGGCAGATGAACAACTGGTATGGCTGGCGCTTGACCAACTGAGCAAAGCGCATTTATTGCCCAAAGCAAAAAACCAAAACGGTCTATCACGCCGAGAGGTTATTAAACGTGTCGGCATCAGCGCCGCGATGGCTTTGCCGTTGGTTACCTCTATCGTTGCGCCATCGGCGGTACAGGCAGCAACCTGTTTCCCAAGTGGGCAACCCTGCACATCGAGCGCAGAATGTTGTAGCGGAATATGCAGCAGTAATGTCTGCGCTTAATGGTCGGGCGCGATGAAATTATTCAGGTTGAATGAAAGCCGCGTAACTTGCGCGGCTTTCGGTTTTTGAGCATATCCAACGGCTTGGGTTTTGGTTTAATATCTTCACTCAGTAACTCCGCATGACTTACCCTGAAGACAACGCGAAGCCGAAAGCTAGGGGTCGTTTGCTTGCCGAATTTCTTTCGGGATGCTGGCGCACTGTTCCTGCGCCGCTCGATTTATCAGCAAGCGAACTGGCTTTGTTGAATCCCTTGTTGCAGGGGTCGGGAGCAAGCGGGCTTGGTTGGTGGCGGTTGCGCGATTCCCCTTTCGTTCACAGCGAAACCGCTATGGAATTAAAACAGGCGTATCGTCGTCAGGCGCTTGATGCAGCGCGGCGCGAACTTGATATTCAACAAGTATTTTCATTACTGCGCAATGAAGGTATCGAACCACTGCTGGTCAAAGGCTGGGCAGTGGCGCGACTCTATCCGTCAAAAGGGTTGCGACCGATTGGCGGCGATATGGATTTGATTATTCAGCCCAAACACCTGGCAAGCATGAAAACTTTTTTGCAACAGCCGGACAATCGGAAATATTGCCTTGACCTGACGCACGAAGAAATTTTCGATTGGAGTGAAGCCGATTTTGAAGATGCTTTTATCCACGCGCAAAGCGTTCGATTGGGTGAAACCGAGGTGCGGGTGATGGGATGGGAAGACCATTTGCGTTATCTGTGCCAGCACCTTTTGCGACATGGCGTCTGGCGTCCGTTGTGGTTATGCGATGTGGCGGTGATGTTGGAAAATCGCCCGTCGCCAATTGACTGGCAACGCTGCCTTGGTAAAAACAGACACATCGCAGACTGGGTTTTGGGGGTGATGCGATTGGCTTATGAATTACTCGGAGCCGATGTCAGCGATTCGCCTGCCGAAAATCAAAAATTGCCGCACTGGTTTTTATCAACCGTACTCACGCATTGGTGTCAACCGACCACCGCAGAGCACCGACCGCCTGAATTGATAGCCGTAACTCTTCGCCACCCGCGCCGGCTTCCGCAGGCTTTGCGGGCGCGTTGGCCCGATGCCATTTCAGCTTCATTTAGAATGCGCGCGCCGTTTAATGAATGGCCACGACTGCCATTTCAACTCGCTAACTATGCGCAAACCTTTGCGCGATTTTTTGGGCGTGAGGTGGCTTCATTATCCGCTAAAACGCCAGGCGATTGAGCCGGTCAATAGCTCATAATCGACAGGCAGTTGGGAGAAAAACCATATGCAATTTTTTAATCAACTCGGCGAACTCATTGAACAACGATGGCGCGATAAAAATTACGATGAAACCAGTTTTCCCGAAATCGCCGCTGCCGCTTTGAACGAAATGCCGCCGCACCGGCACATCGCAACCGACGCCATCCTGCAATGGGTACAGGCGAAAAATAATTTGCCGCGTCAGATGGATGTCGAAGGGCGTTTCGGCAATCCGCCCATCACGCTCTATGTCGGGCAGCGGTTTTATATTGATGTCTATTTCTGGCTGGATGGCACCACCTCCATTCATCAGCATTCGTTTTGCGGCGCATTTCAGGTTTTACAAGGCTCAAGCATTCACAGCCGTTATGATTTTGACCTTGAGCAAAATATCAACCAGCATCTGGCAACCGGACAGGTGCAATTCAAAAATGTCGAATTACTGCAAGTCGGCGGCACGCGCCAGATTGCTTCGGGCAAGCAATTCATTCACGCCTTGTTTCATCTCGACAGACCCTCGGCAACCATTTGCGTGCGCACCCCGCAGGATATTAAAACCCTCCCGCAATACGATTATCTGAAACCTTACCTGGCGCGCGACCCGTTTTTTCGCAATGAAATGCTCACCAAAAAAATGCAGACCTTGAATCTGCTCTTTGGCATGAAGCATCCCGAAACCGATGCTTTTATGGGTGAATTGATTTCCACTGCGGATTTTCAAACCACCTTTTCGGCGCTCGATATGGCGTTTAATTATCTGACCGCCGACCCGACGCAGACGCTATTTAAATTGACCGGCGGAACCGAACGCTTTCAACGATTGCTTGAACAGGCGCGCCGTCGGCACGGCGAGTTGATTGATTTGATTCCCCCGGTCTTTGACGAAATCAAGCGGCAAAATGCCATCGTCGGCAAACGCGCCTATGTCAGTGATAGCGACCTGCGGTTCTTTCTGGCGTTGCTTTTGAATGTTCCCGATAAACGGATGATTCTTGAACTCGTTAAACAACGATTTCCGGAAAGCGAACCGGCAGCCATGATTGGTGCATGGGTCATGGAACTCGCCAATACCAAAGCCTTCGGCACAACGGAGCCGAACCTTTTGGGCATCGCCGATTTCGATGAAGATTATCGATTCGTTTTGGAGCGATTGATGGAAGGCAATACGACTGAGCAGATTCAAACCGCCATTAAACAGCAATTCCCGACCGATTATGGCGAAAGTTTGCTTGAAGATTTGGAGATGATTTGCCGGCAAGTGCGCGAAGCCGGTTTGTTCAAAGCGTTATTTGCCGAGCAGGGTTAAATCAACCGGCAGTGCCGCAGCCTTTGCGTTGCAAGCGAAACGCAAAAGGCATCAACATTTTCGTCTATCGCATCAAGCGATTTCCCGTCAGGGTTCAACCATCAAAGGGCGGAGTTTGTTTTGAAGTTGCGCTCTGCATTATTTCATTTGAAACCATGAAATTTACTCTCAATCTGCAAAGTTTAATCGCCAGAATCGGATTTTTAGTTGTCGTTATCCTCATTGCGGTTTTTCTGGTTGATGCCATCTTTAAACATTATGTGGTCGGCACCCTCACAGACGACCGCCAGCCGCTTAATCGCAATAAATTACTTTCAGCCATCGGCACATTTCCCGATTCGGCGCGACTCAATGCGCGGCTTGCCGAAGCCGAACTGTTAAACATCAATGCCGACCGCGACCTCGAACGCGCTGCCTATCACGCGGCGCGCGCCACCAGTCTTTCACCGAATAATTATGAATATCGTTTGCTTGCGGCTTCGATTGAAGAATTGCGCGGCAATCGCGAGGTTGCCGAAGCGGCGCTGAGAAAAGCGCAGGAACTTGCGCCCGCGAATTCCGAAGTGCACTGGCGCATCGGTAATCTCCTGGTGCGCAAAGGCAAACTTGCAGACGCCTTGCCGGAATTCAAATTGGCTTTATCAACGCGCAATGAATTCGTCGGCAATACGCTTGATTTATTGTGGCGCGCTTCGGGCGGCAAAGTCGAAACCCTGGAATCGGTCATCAGCGAAAACACCAAAGCGCGCATCGCGCTCGCGCAATTTCTGGTGAATCAAAAACAGGTGGATGCGGCAGCCAGAGTTTTCGCGGGGCTTGACCGCAAAGCCAAACTTGCCGCGCCCGAAAGCGCGCAAATCCTCGACCGCCTGATGCAGGCAGGGGCGCTCATTGAAGCCAAAGAACTTTGGGTCGGCTTGGTGAGCGAGACCCCTGTAAACAGCAATGATTTCATGTGGAATGGCGGCTTTGAATCCGACGCATTAAAAAATTTCGCACAGTTTGATTGGAACATCAGCCGTTCGGATTATGCGCGGTTCAGTCTCGATACGGCGGTGGCGCATGGCGGTTCGCGCTCACTTAAAATTGATTTTGTTGGTAAAGACACGACACGACTCGAGAAAGAGATTAAACAGGTGGTTGCCGTGAGCGCCGGAAAAAAATACCGCCTCGAATGTTTTGTGAAGACCGATAAATTCACGGCATTTTCCGCGCCCAATGAGTTGCAGGTCGTGGTGGTTGATTTAAAAACCAATGCGGAGATAGCCAAATCCGAGGCGATTCAAGCAGGAACCATTGATTGGAAACGCCTGACTATTGATTTTGTTGCGCCCGATGTACCCCCCAACGGTTTACTCATTGCCATTCGCCGCTTGCCGCAATTCAGCTACGATGAACCCACGAAAGGCACTGTGTGGTTCGATGATTTCAGCCTGAAAGAAGAGTAGATAGAATACAGGATTCAGGATTCAGGGAAAGGAAAGTATGAAGTAGGAACGATGAACGATGAACAGAAAGCGGTTTGCAATTGCTCATTTAAACAGTGGGTTGCAGTTGTTCATCGTTTAACATTTCGCCTTCATCGTTCATACTTCCGCCTTCATCGTTTCTTCTCCCCTGACTCCTGACTCCCGTATCCTGAATCCTAAATCTTGAATCCTGAATCCTGAATCCTGCATCCTGAATCCTAAACCATGACCCGATTAATCACCCTTGGACTGCTGCTCGCCGTTGTTTTTTCGACGCTTGCGCATGGAACAGTTGAACCTTGGTCAATAGCGATTTTGCAGGGATTGATAACCGCGCTTGGGTTGCTCTGGGCAATGCGGATTTTTCGCGATAAACAAATCAATCTGTTTATGCCGCAAACCGCGATGCCGATTTTATTGCTGGTGATTTACGGGTTCATTCAAGGGATGGCGTTTACTGATGCCAATGGCACCCGCGCCGGGCTTTCATCGGATGTTGAAGCGACGCGCAACGCGACCTTGATGTTGCTGGTTTTATTCATTGCTTTTTTAATTGCCGCGAACTTTTTAAATGGACGTGAAAGCCTGGGACGGCTGTCAACCTTTTTGGTATTTTATGGGGTATTGCTGGCGACCTTTGCGCTGATTCAACATTTCACCTGGGAAGGCAAATTTTACTGGTTTAGGGAAACCAAAGGTTCGGCGTTTGGTCCCTTTGTCAATCGCAATCACTTTGCCGGATACCTGGCGATGCTCGCGCCGTTTCCTGTGGCGATGATTATGGCGCGCGGGGTTGCGCGTGACCGCTGGATTTTCTACGGATTTGCGGCGATTTTGATGGGCATTGCGATTGTGGTTTCCAGTTCGCGCGGGGGCTTGATCAGTCTCACCCTCGGACTGCTGTTTGTATGGCTGATGAGTCGTCGTTTGCAGGTAAAAGGCAAACCTGCGCAACCGGCGATGGCTGAAAAAACTATCTTGGCGACGGTGAAACGGATTGGCTTGGTGACCCTGGTAATTGCCGTTGTCAGTGCAGGGGTGATGTGGATTGGTTCCGAGCAGGTGATCAATCGCGCGGCGGAAACTGTCGGGCAACTATCGACTTCGTCGACGACCCAGGAGAAATATTTTTATCGCAGTTGGATATGGCGAAATACTTGGGATATGATTAGCCATCGCGCGCTTTGGGGCAATGGATTGGGCGCTTATGAAACGGCTTTTCCGCGATATAGCGCCGCAAATGGAGAGATGGTCATCTCGGAAGCCCACAACGATTACCTGCAAATTTTAGCCGATTGCGGAATCATCGGGGGGCTTCTGGCGGGGTGGTTTTTGATGGCTCTTGGTCAAGCTGTTTGGCGAGCTGTGCAATCGCGTGATGCAACGCTGGCAGGCGTTGCGCTGGCTTGCGGCGGCGGCATTTTCGCCTTACTGGTACATAGTTTTTCGGATTTTAATTTGCAGATTCCGTCAAACGCGCTGTTGTTTTTAGTTCTTGCGGCAATCGTTTCGCATATTGGTGAAAATCAAGCGCCTGTGACGACCTGAGCTTTGCTTGCGGTATGCAGGAAAACATAATTCTTATCAATTGCCTCCAGCTTTAGCTGGAGGATGAGAGAGGCGGGTTATCTGGCTTGAGCCAAAATTTAAGAATTAGGCTAAAGCCCGGAGTTTAATTGCTCTGTTTATGGAGGCAACTCAAGAAACTCTGTCTTGACTTACGGACAACCGCTTTCTACTAAATCTTCCGAGGTTTTTTCGGCTAAAATTCAAAACGTTTTGCCTCTACTGATAATCAGTGAATGGGTTTTACAGGAGTAGCAGTATGAAGTACGGTTCACGAAATTCTCACCCATCTGCTTTGGTGATGACGTTGATGGCGTGCCTGGTGTTGTTGACGCATACGCTAACGCTTGGGGCGCAGGAACGGCGTCAGCCTAATCTCAAACCACCTGCGCAACAAGGCAGCGAAACCGTTACCACCGGCGTGATTATTTCGCCTGATGAAGATTATCGCGTCGGTCCAAGCGACGTGATTGATATTCAGGTCGAAGATGCGCCGCGCCTGTGCGGGTCGCATCGCATCAGCGCCAAAGGCAATATCGTGCTGCCTTTTTTGAAACGCATCAACATTCTCAATAAAACCACCGAAGAGATAGAAAACCTCATCGCCGATGGATTGCGCGGCAGATATTTGAAAGACCCGCAGATTCACGTCACTGTGCTTAACACCTACAGCCGCATGTTTTTTATTCAAGGCTCGGTGCGCCGTCCCGGCACTTATTACATCGAAGGCAAACCCACACTGGTGAAATTGATTTCCGCGGCGGGCGGACTCAATGATAATTACGGCTCGACAGCTTATATCTTGCGAGAAATCAAAAAAGAGAAGGATGAAATGCCTGAGGTCAACAATGTATCGGCAAATCCGCATGCCAGTGTGACGCCGCAACCGGCTGCGCAAACCACACAGACCGGTGAGAACAAACCGGCTGACGCGCAAGATGCGAACGATAATGCCGATTACGATTTGATTCCCGTCAATATGGGCAAATTTCTCAAAGGGCAAATCAATGATGTGACCATGACATTGCAGCCCGGCGACATTATCAACATTCCGACCACCGATGTTTTTTTTGTTGCCGGTGAAGTTTATCAACCCGGCGAGTTCGCCCTCAAAGAAGGCACGACGTTGCGACAGGCGATTTCACTGGCGCAGGGCACGACCTTTCAGGCAGCGCCCGGCAAAGGGGTGATTTTCCGCGAAGAGCAGGGTAAAAAACGTGTGGAAATTCCTGTGGATATTGGCGCGGTGATGAACGGCAAAAAAGATGACATCGCCATCCTGCCCAATGATATTGTCATCGTTCCCAACAGCCGCTGGAAATCCGTGACCGGCGCGGTGCTGCGCGCCTTCAGCACCAACTCGGCGCGTCTGCCGGTGCGTTATTAATTTTAAACTTACTGGATTTTATTTCGCCCCGAACGCTCAGCTTTTCAGGAGACTCGTCTATGTCTGACGAAAAAGACGAAAAGAATGAACTGGAAAAAATAGAGGCTCAAGGCAGCAATCCGAATGACCTTGAGATACTTGCGCCACGTTATCCTTCACTGGCTGGGCAATTGAATGCCGGTTCCTATGGCTACGGGTATGGTTACGGACAGGAAGATGACAACCATCGTCTGCGCGATTTGTTGCGCATTGTGCGCCGTCGCAAATGGTTGATTCTCACACTGGTCTTCATCATCACCACACTGGTGACGATTGAAATGTACCGCACCAAATCCACCTATGAATCTTCGACCTTGATTGAAATCGGCAAAGATACCAATGTCAGTATGCGACCGGGCGATCTGGCGGTGAACGAAGAATACGACCCGTTTTATCAGGTCAATATCAAAACCAAAATCCTGTTTTTGAAAAGCCCTGCGCTGCTTGAACAGGTGGTCGTCAATCAAAAGTTATACGAGAATCCGAAATTCCTGAATTCGGGCGGCAAAAAATCCATCAGCGAAGCCTTGCAAACCATCTTTGCGCGATTCAAACAAAACGAAGAGCCGAAAGTCGAAACCGTCAATCTGGTGCCGCAGGAAGACATCAGCCCCGATGACCATGAAAAATTATTTCCTTATGTGGGCGTCATTCTTGGCGGATTGAATGTTGAACAAATCAAAGATACCCGCGCCATCAAAGTTTCGTTTACCCATAATGACCCGAAAATTGCTCGACAGGTGACCGCAGGCATTGCCGATGCTTTTTTGGAATCGAACTTTGAGCGCAAAGCCGGAAAGTTCAAACAAACCGCACACTGGCTGGATGAATCGGCGGCGAAATTAAAGGCGCAGGCAGAACGCGCCGAGCAAGACCTCGCCAATTATGCGCGCACTCACAACATCTACAACACCGAAGGCAACAATACGTTAGCTACGGAAAAACTGACGCGACTCCATGACCAGTGGCTCAAGGCGCAACAGGAAACTTTGTTAAAGCGTTCGCTTTACGAAGAGGTGAAAGCCGGACGGGTGAGAGATTTGCCCGAAGCGTTTGCCGATATGGTGTTCAAATCCGCGCCGCGTCTGCAAGGTTTGCAGGTGCAACTTGCGGAACTCGAAAAGAAACGCGCTTCGCTCAGTACCAAATACGGACCCGAATACCCGGACGTGATTGAAAACAACGAGCAGATTGCCGCCGTCAAAGCGCAGATTGCCGAAAACACCCGTCTGCTTGAACGCCAATTGCAAGCCGATTATGAACGCGCGGTTGCCGAAGAAGCGACGATTAAAAAACAACTCGATGCGGCAAAGATCGAAGCCGTACAACAGAATCAGGACGCCGCCGATTACAATATTAAAAAGCAGGAAGTCGCCACCAATCGCAAACTCTATGACGACTTCATGCAAAAAAGTAATCAGGCGAATTTGCAGGTACAGGAACAGCAAAATAATTTGCGCATCATTCAAGCCGCACAGTTGCCTTTGGGACCATCCGGCCCCAATCGCTTTCGCGCCATTTTACTGGGATTCGTTTTAAGTTTAGGCGCAGGCATTGGACTCGCGCTCTTACTTGAATATCTCGACAACACCGTGAAGACGGTTGAAGATGTGATGCGTTACGCGCAACTTCCGGCGCTCGGCATTATCCCCGCAACCCTCGGCGCAGGTTCGCGTAAAACCATTGCAAAAGGCAAAGGCGCAAGCAATGGCAACGGCAAATTGCAACTGGCAAGCAGTGGCACATTGCCGCGCAGTGCCCAACTGATGGCGCTCGACCATCGTTCATCGGCTGCTGAAGCTTATCGTGTGCTGAGAACTTCGGTCTTGCTGTCTACCGCAGGACAGCCACCGAAACTCATCCTGGTTACCAGCGGGCAACCGGGCGAAGGCAAAACCACCACCGCCGCCAACACCGCCATATCGCTTGCTCAACTCGGTGCTTCAGTGTTGATTGTCGATTGCGATTTGCGCCGTCCGGCGATGCATAAAGTCTTCGGGCTGGACTCTTCCATAGGGCTTTCAACCTATCTGTCGCGTGATGTGGCGCTCGACCGTGTGATTCAAAAATTGCCGGTCGATAATCTCCACTTTATGCCGAGCGGTTCGATTCCACCGAATCCGGCGGAATTGATTAGCTCTGAACGAATGCGGGAGATGCTCGCGACGCTTGCCAAAACCTATGACCATATTCTGATTGATTCGCCGCCGCTCATTAACGTCACCGACCCGGTGATACTTTCGACAATGGTGGATGGCGTGATGCTGGTGGTTCATGGTGGCAAGAGCACGCGCGATGTCGTGAGACGCGCGCGGCAGGAACTTGCAGCCGTCGGCGCAAAGGTTTTCGGTGTGGTGTTGAATAATGTTGATTTGAAACGCGATGGTTACAGCGATTATTACTATTACCGCTATTCTTCAGGCTATGGCGCAGCAAACGATGGCGATTGAGAATCAGAAAATCGGGTGACCCCATCATTCATTGGCGATTTGAAAAGGCGCGAAAATTCTAAGGGATTTGCGCCTTTTTTAATTTGTTGCAATCGCCATCCGCGAATCTTTTAATGTTCAAACGCGCGTCATTGCTCTTTCACACGCTGAGGTATTCCAAACCGAGTCAGCTTTATCTCAAATTTTTTGGACTGGCGAAACATCATCTGAAACTGGTTCGCGTGCCGGATGCGCCGACGTCATTAAGCGGTGAACTGCATCCGGCAGTTGCGTTCGTCTATCACGATGACGGCAACCGTCGCGAGCAAATTAAACGGGGCGAGTTTCGCTTTCTCAATCGCCCGGAAAATCTGGGTGTGCCGGTTGATTGGCAGGCGGCGCGCTTGCCCGCGCTCTGGCAATACAATCTGCATTACTTCAATTATCTCTATTTGCTCGAAGCCGCAGAGCAGGCTGAACTATGCAGCGATTGGGTAAGGCAAAATCCTATGCAAAGCGGCACGGGGTGGCACCCGTTTCCAACCTCGCTACGCATCGTCAACTGGTGCAAAGCCAATTTTACGGATGCCGGATTATTAAAGAGCCTTTATCAACAGGCGGCGTATCTCTATCGTAACTATGAAGCGCATCATCCGGGCAATCATTTACTTGAAAATGCCCGGGCATTGATTTTTGCCGGAAATTTTTTTGCAGGGCAGGGCGAAGCCTCTCGCTGGCTCGAAAAAGGCTTAGCGATTTTTCGCGAGCAAACGCCTGTACAGGTTTTAAGTGACGGCGGGCATTTTGAGCGCAGCCCCATGTACCATGCCTTGATGCTCGAAGCCTATCTCGACATCATTAATATTTTGCCTGCCGATGCGCCTGACAGAAATTGGTTGGTTGAGGCGGCAGGTTCGATGAGCGATTTTTTATTTTCGCTCACTAAACCCGATGGCGAAATTGCTTTATTTAATGATGCCACGCGAGAGATTGCCGCGCCGCCCGCCAGGCTTTTGAATTATGCGAAAGGCTTGCTTGATTACGAAGCGAAAAAGAAAAATCAGTTCATCGAGTCAGGCTATTTTATTCACCAAAACCCCGAAGTTTATTTGATTATTGATGGCGGGCGTATTGCGCCGGATTTTTTGCCGGCGCACGCGCACGCCGATATTTTCAGTTTTGAACTGTCTATCAATGGCAAACCTTTTGTGGTTGATACAGGGGTATTTGAATATCAGGCAGGCGCGATGCGCGATTTTGTTCGCAGCACGCGCGCTCACAATACCGTGTGTATTGATAACCAGGATCAAGCCGAATGTTGGGGCAGTTTTCGCGTGGGTCGTCGTTTTCTCCCCTTTGCTGTGGCATTCTCAAATGCCGATGGGCAGAGCCAGTTTTCCGGGCGCTTTGCGGGTTACGCTAAATTAATTGGCGATGGCATCATTCATCAGCGCATCATCGCGTGTGATGATAGTCGGCGAGAGATTAAAGTGGAAGACGTAATCGAAGGCAGCGGCGAGCATCTGGTTGAAAGTTTGCTCCACTTTCATAACCAGGTGGACATTGCGGTGCAGGGAAATGAATTAACCCTTTCCAATGATAATGTCAGTTGTCAGTTGTCGATTGAGGCGGCTACCTTTCACCTTGAAGATTCGTGGTATTGCCCGGAATTCGGGTTGAAACTAAAAAATAAGGCACTGGTTATTGGCAGCAGGAAAAAATTGCCAACCCGATTTGCGCTGACATTCCGATATTAATGCAAGCCTCCGATACCGTTCATCAATTAAGAGAGCATAATGAAAGTTATTGAAACAGAGATTCCCGAAGTTTTAATCATCGAGTCGCAAGCCTTTCGCGACGAACGTGGTTTTTTCTTTGAAAGTTACCATCGTCGCAAATTCGCCGAGATGGGAATTCAGGATACGTTTGTACAAGACAATCACGCGATGTCTCAGCGCGGAATTTTGCGCGGCTTGCATTATCAAATCAAACATCCGCAAGCCAAACTCTGCCGGGTGATTCGCGGCGAAGTCCTGGATGTGGCGGTCGATATACGGCGCGGTTCGCCGCATTTCGGCAAACATGTGCGCCTGATATTATCCGCCGAAAATATGCGTCAGATTTATATTCCTGCGGGATTTGCGCATGGTTATGTGGTGCTTTCCGACACGGCGGAATTCCTCTATAAATGCAGCGATTTCTATTATCCCGAATATGACCGGGGGATTTTGTGGAATGACCCGGAATTGGCAATCGACTGGGGCATTACGAATCCTCAAACTTCCGAAAAAGACCGCCGTCATTTGCCGCTGTCGCGGATTTCAGCCGAAGATTTACCGTCGTACTGAAATGCCTGATGTGGTTAATTGAGCAGTTGCTAACTGGCGCTAAAAAATTAACTTTTGAAATGAATTGACTTTTGCGAGTGATTCTAATATTCTGGACGCGCATTGCGCATTGCGCTAAAGATTTCCGGGTTCTTGTTTTTCACAAGAATTTTGTAGGAGGCACAATGAGAAACACCAGATTTTTTATGAATTTGACGAGTCTGTCACTGGTTGTCGCAACCTTCACTTTCTTTACGTTGACATCCTATGCAACGCCGAATGTGGTGGCTCCGGAACCTTTACCGGCAGCCGATGGCACCTTGACCGCAAGCGGTTCGGTTTCGATTAACGGCAATGCCGTAAAGACCGGCGCAACGGTTCTAAGCGGCAGCACGATTTCGGTTGGCGGCGATGGTATCGCGGTGATTGATATTCCGGGAATCGGACGGGTCACGGTCGGACCCAGCACCAATGCTACGCTGACCTATTCATCCGGCGGAATTCTTGTGAAGACCACCTGCAACGATATGCGTGTAACCGTCAATCGCGGTCAGGCGACGGTGACCGGCAACAATATCAATAAAACGTTGACTGCCGGACAAAACGAATATTTCAGTTCGCCGGTTGATACCAATGCGATTGTTGGTTCCGATATTGCGGTCAATTGCGGCAACGCCGTGATCTGCGGACTCGGCGAAATTCCCGCCGCGGGTGGCAAACCGCTCTTTCTGGGCGCGGGACTTTTAGGATTGCTCCTGCTGGGTGGCACTGCCGCGGGCGTCACCACAGGGGTGATCAGTGGCGGCGGTTCAAGACCGCGCGTCAGCCCGACAGCTCCCTAACCTTCGGTTCATCTTTATCAACGATTATCTGGCTAGCGCCTCCGAATGAGACACCGGAGGCGCTAGCTTTATCATTTCTGCCCCCGATAAATGGAGGTCGCTTGGCTAGCGAGATATGCCCTGAATGCGGTTATCCACTGCACCGGTCACACAGTCGCGGATTTAATGAAAAGCTCATTCGCAGTCTCACCAAGGCAAAAATTTATCGCTGTCATGAATGCGAGTGGCGCGGCTGGGTTTCTAAAGGCGCGCCGCGTAAAGTTTCGCCGCTGTTACAGAGATTGGTGCCTATTGGTCTCACGCTGCTGGTGACCTTATTGATTTCATTACTGGCAATCTATTTTGCCGGGCAATCCTGAAGCGCAGATGCGATGCTTTATTCAGGTCAATCAACCCTGCCCCACGACTTCACTGGTGTAATCAATTTGGCAATTACGTCTTGATTCGCCTTGGGGTCTTTGTCACAATAAAAACCCGGCTGTAAAATTTACAACCAACTGTCTGCCCCCTGCTTCACCAACGACAAAGACAGGGTTTAAGCTTTGGAGGTCGTCGCTTGAAACTCGCAGTAAAATTATTTTCACTGGTTTTCGCCTTGTTGCCACTGGCTTTGAATGCTCAGGCGCAAGACGCATCCGGCATCGCCTCTGTCACCTTAGGTCCTGAGCAGATTGGCAAAATCCGAACTTCGCTCAGTATCTCCACGCGCATTGCTTTTCAACGCAATATCAAAGAGATCGTTTGCGGCGATTTGTATGTTGATGGTCGAGGCACCTATGTGATTCAACGCGGCGGCGCAAACGGCGAACCGAGTAATGATTTTTTTATTAAACCGGTCAATCAAAGCCGAACCGTCAGTAATATGTTCGTCAGAACCGATGACGGTCACGTTTACAATTTCGATTTAACCGTTGTTGCCAAACCCGAACAGGCGCATCGCACAGTGAATGTTTACGACCCCAAACCGACAACCCCGACATCGCCAAATAACAATCCAGCAGCAGCTAACAATCCCGAAAATGCCCCTTGCCCGAATGAAGCCGATATAAAAAAGAAAGAGAGCGAAATGTTACAGGGCGCGCAAACCAAAGCCGACGACATCGTTCGTCGCGCCCGCGAACAGGCTAATCAGATTATCATTGATGCCGAAGCGCAACGCGCCGAAATGAATCGCGACAACACCCAACGCGGTTCACAGGAAGCCGAAGCCCGGTTTCGTCAAGGCGTCATGGCCGGCATACAGATTACCGGGGTAAAAAATTCTTCGGCGACATTCGATAAAATTAAAGTGCTGCTCGATTCACAAATGCTATCGTTTGACGGGAAATATTATTTGCGCTACATCATTCAAAATCTCAAATCGGGCGAGTTTGCCTTCGGCTCCATCTCGCTTGAAGCGGGCGCTTCCAAACAAACGATTCCGGTAGAGTTGACGCAATCGAAACAGGAAAATTCACTGGCGTCGGCGGAATCGCTTACCGGGGTGCTGGTTTTTGACCAGAAGATGGTGGCTCCGAAAGACAAACTCTTTTTCGTTATTCGCGGAACCGACGATACGGAAATCGGCAGAATCAATATTCAGTAAAACTTTTTATGTCGAGATTATTTGTTGCATCATTCATCCTATTGGCTTGTACGCTTGCCGCGTCGGCGCAAAACCCTTTGACGCCGCCTGAACGTTCGCCCATTCCGCTGACCAGTGATGAACAGGAACGCCGTTTAAAAGAGGAACGTGAAAGGAATAAACTGCCTGTTCAACCCAATACTGCTGCGGCAAGTACCATCAAAATTCCTACAGCCGTATTGAGCGGCAATATCTCATCGGGCAATGCCGAGATTGATTTGATTGTCATGCAGGCAGCCAGACAATTTGCCCTCGACCCCTATTTGATTTTTTCATTGATGCGTCAGGAATCAAGTTTCAATCGCGGCGCGGTTTCACCGAAAGGCGCATCGGGCTTGATGCAGTTGATGCCGGCGACGGCGGCGCGTTTCGGGGTAAAGAATATTTTCGATGTGCGGGAAAACATTTTCGGCGGTTCGCGATATTTGCGCTGGCTGCTGGATCGTTTCAATGGCGATGTGCGACTGGCGCTTGCCGGTTACAATGCCGGTGAAGGCGCTGTTGAGTTTTATGGCAATAAAATCCCGCCGTTTTATGAAACGCAAAATTATGTCCGCATCATTTATACGCGCTACGCCAATTTGCGTCTCGGCGGCGTGCCCTCACCGGTAATTTCGGAACCTGCAAAACCCTCTGCGGCGACGGCGGAAAAAGCTCCCACATATAATCAGATTATCGTCTTTACTTCATCAAGCGGCGATGGCAAAACCGCCAAAATGCAGTAAGGGGTCAGGCCGTTTCATCTGCTATCAACCACACAGTTAACGGGGAAAATATGGGGCATCGGTTATTGGTCTGTTTGTTGATTGTTCAATTCGGCGTTGTCGCGACCCTTTTCGCGCAACAAGGGGCTAACCGCGATGAGGCGGAACGCGAGCGCGTTAAACGGGCTGTCGAAAATAACTCTGTCGCCGGTAAAGATGAACCGGCAACCCGCATCGAAAAATTTTTGCATCGTAAAAATGTTTTGCTCATTAAAGAAATAACCTTGATTGGCGCGGTGCCCGGTCAGGCAGGGAGTGAAGTGCGCATTGAAACGCTTGCCATTTCACAGGTGGGTGAGGTGAACAAAGTATACGGTCTCAGAATCACCCGCGCGGCGGCGCGCGGCGACCACGTTGGCTTTATTGACTTCGATGAACTGGGCGCTTTACAAACGGCGTTCGACTATTTATTGAAAACCTCGGGTGATTTCAAAGCGACAACGGTTGAGAGCGCGACGGCGACAACCGAATCGCGCAATGAAACCCTGAATAGCGCCTCAACAGAGATGGCGATAACGACGCGCGATGGATTGAAATTCGGTTTAATCCAACAGGGTAAACAGCAGACCGGCTTCATTCAAATCAATGGGTTGTCGGAATCAACGGTTTCATTTGGCATTGGGGCGCTCGGTCGTTTGCGCAATTTGCTTTTGCAATCGCGTCAGGCATTGGTGATTGCGGGCGCGAAATAAATGCGCCTAAGAAAAAACGCCGTTTTATTTTGCTTAAAAAACTTAGAATAATGAGTTTAACTTGACGAATATTGGTGTGGGCAATAAACTTGGGGCTTGAAAATATTCTAGTTCCAATCCCCTTGTTATAGCCCTTACCTTCAGGAATACATTCACATTTGAATTTGGCTGGAGAGAGCTTGACTGGTCGCCGGTTTTCGGGGGAGCGAATTAAGGATTTGTCGTATCTGGTGTTCTATTTTCATTTGTTCGTCGAACGATGAAAAACGGTTTAAAAAGTTTGCTTAACGTCAGCAATTCTGCAGGTCTGCTCCTCATCTACATCTCTAGCGTTAGTTATAAAGTTGCGAAGCCTTGTATAAAACCTTCAGACAAGGGTTGTCAAAAATGTGTAGATACGCAGGCAGTTGAGCCTTAACCGATTGAGAATTTTTTGAAAATTGCAGTGCCGCAGTGGCGGTTTCCCTACGGGGTTTAAATATTGACGGTCGAAGTGTCTCTACACCCGGACGGTTTTCGGCTTTAGCGAATTGATGAATGCATAAACGACCTGATGCGAAAAATTTTTGATAACCTGGCGGTTGCCATTTTTTTATTGACCGTGATGTTTACGGCGCTTGCGCAAGGCACGGTCGAAGCCTGGTCAAGGGCGATCTTTGAACTTCTGGTGGTGATATTGGCGCTCGTCTGGGCGGGCAAAATAGTGGTTGAAAAAAAACTTGCCATTCAATTGCCGGATACGGCATTGCCCTTATTTAGCTTCTTTTTACTCGGCGTCTTCCAATGTCTGGCGTTTACCGGCGCGAGTGGCGAAATCGCGAGCCTTTCGCGTGATGTTGAAGCGACGCGCAATACGGTTTTTTTATTTCTGTTTTTACTCGGCGCTTTTTTGATTGCCGCAAATTTTTTTGTTGAAGCCGGGCGGCTTCGCCTGCTTGCCAATTTTCTGGTGATTTACGGATTTGCGCTGGCGATGTTTGCTTTGCTGCAACATTTCACCTGGAACGGCAAATTTTACTGGGTGCGTGCCAACACCCAGAGCGCCTCGCCGTTTGGTCCCTTCGTCAATCACAATCATTATTCGGGCTATATGGAACTGCTCATTCCGGTGGCAATCGCCCTGGCAATGGATAAAGCAGCGAAATCCGAAGCGCGAATTTTTTACGGGTTTGCCGCTTTTGTGATGATGGTATCGGCAGTCGCGGCGCTGTCGCGCGGCGGCTTCATCAGCCTTGCGGCAACCGCGTTATTTATCGGCTTGTGTAAATTGTTCGCGCATTCAAAAGCGCGCGCTTATCAAGATGCGAGGGCAGCGTGGCATGGGCGACAAGCAAAACCGGGACTTCGGCTTTTGAAGACCTCAGCTTTGCTCGCAGCAGTATGCGCAGTGGCGCTGTTAGGGTTGATGTGGATTGGCCCCGACAGATTTTTAGGGCGGGTTACCGGCGGACAACTCGTCAGCAGTAATCAGGGGGAAGAGAGTTTTTTTACCAGTCGCGGCTGGATTTGGCGCGATACGCTGCTGATGATTAAAGCGCATCCGTTGCTCGGTGTCGGACTCGGCGCATACGAAACCGCTTATGCGACTTACAGTGTAAGCGACACGGTTTTATTGGTTGGGCAGGCGCATAACGATTATTTGCAGGTTCTGGCAGATGCCGGGGTTGTAGGCGGCGCATTGGTAATCTGGTTTCTGGTCATGATGTTCAAACAGATTTTAACGGGTTTGCAAGCGCGCGAATCGTTTAAACGCGCGCTGGCGCTCGGCAGTGGCGCAGGAATTTTTGCGATTCTGGTGCATAGCTTTTTCGATTTCAATCTGCAAATTCCCTCGAGTTCACTGGTGTTTTTAACCTTGCTTGCGATGCTCGGACAAACAGCGAAAAAAACCATGACGGAAGGACGCGCGCTGCAAACGGTTTAATGATGGGTAAGCCGGGAGGGAACGGCACAACATACGAAAATTAACGAAAAACTACGAAACCCATTATCCGAATATTTTCGCTATATTCGGTAATCGCATTTGCCTTTGATTGCAAAAAAAACTGCATACCCGATAGTCCATTGATGGCAAAATAAAATTTCGTGAACGGGTTTGAGTTTTGGGTGAATGTGGTAAAATGCCGGAGGCTTTTTTAGGTGTCATGCTCTCCAATCAAATATGAGGTTTTACCTCCCTGTGTTAAATGACATGCTCTCAGGAGGTTTGGCAATGCAGAGAAATGTCAAAAGATTTACCATGCGACAAGTTAGATTTTTGAATGATTTTTCATTCCGGGTTGGCGTGTTGGGCATTTTATTATTGGCTAACGGGTTTTCGGGAATCGCCCAGCAACCGCAAGCGAAACCGCAAGCGCCCGCCGCGCCGACCAGTAAGCCTGCGACCACAAGCGGCGCTGCTCCGTCTTCAGAAATTTTCGTAGTATCGCAAGATGATTATCGCATCGGCATCAGCGATGTTTTAGAGATTGTCATCGAAGACGCGCCGGAACTTTCAAAAACTTACACCATTGAAACGGTCGGCGGCTTTACTATGCCTGTGGTTGGTAAAGTCGTGGCGGTAAACAAAACGCCGGAAGAAGTTTCCAATTTTATTCGCGAAACTTTAATCAAAGAGGACTATCTCAAAGACCCGCACCTGAGCATTACGGTCAAAGAATACAACAGCCGTCAGTATTTCATTCAAGGCATGATAAAAAATCCGGGCGTGTACAAAGTGCGCGGGCAATTGACCCTGTTCAAATTGATTTCGATTGCCGGTGGGGTAGCCGATAATCATGGGGCGTTGGCGCAAATCGTCCGCAACCGACCGGCATCGGCTGCAATGTCCAGTCCGTCAGCGGTAGCCGAACCGGTTGGGCAATCTCAAAATACCGAAGCCGCACAGGAACCGGTTGGCAATTATGAGTTGCTCACCGCCAACATCAACGGACTGCTTTATAAAGGTCAGTTCGATAAAGATGTCGTCTTACAACCCGGTGACATTGTCAACATTCCACGCTCCAATATCTTTTTCATCGGCGGCGAAGTGAATGCGCAGGGGCAATATCCTTTGAGCGAAGGCACAACCTTGAGGCAGGCAATCGCTTTTGCGGGTGGCACCAAACCGAAAGCGGCGACCTCGAAAGCGGTGATTTTTCGCCGTTCGCGGGAAGACGGCAAACAGATGGAGATTCCGGTCAACATCGATGACGTGATGAAAGGTAAAAACGACATCGCGTTGCAGGCGGACGATTTTATTGTTGTCCCCAGCAGTAAAATGAAAGCTTTCGGCTTAACCTTACTGAATATGGTGGGCGCGCCGTTGGTGCTGCGCGGAACCTATTAGCAACGATTGCAAAAATATTCACACACCAGGAGCGGTCTTTGACCGCGATGTGCTGCGGGATGGCGGTCAAAGGTCATCTTTTTACCAATAATAATTAGAGAGAGCAGGTGTTGAAGGAGAAAACCGGTGGAAGATAAAGAGAGAAGAGTGGAGTTGGAACGGATTCCATCGAACGAGGAAACGCCGCTTGCGCGACCCGGTTACCCGCGCGCGTTTTATCCGCCCGATGTAGGCGGCGGCTATGGATATGGTTACCCGGAACAAAAAAGCGGACTCAACTGGCGCACCATCTGGCGCACGGTCTATAAGCGCAAATGGCTGATTCTGGTGCTTACTTTGATTGTCACTTCGGTTGCCACGGTTGAAATTTACCGCACCAAATCGACCTATCGGGCGACCGCTTCAATTGAAATTCGTCGTGATACGTTTGCTATGGCTGGCGCAAACATTCTTGTCCAAGCCAATGACCTGGATACGATGAACACCTATCTGTATACGATTAAAAGTCGCCCGCTGTTGATGCGTGTCGCTGCGGATTTGAAACTCGACCAGAACCCCAATTTTTTTGATGTCACCAACCGCAAATCGATTGCGGAATCTATTCAAACCATTTTTAGACGTGTCGGTTCCAGCAACGCGGCAGACCCGTCGTCAATCCCGCCGGCGAACCTCTATATGGAACCGACGGTGAGTCCCACAAGCGCCGATTTGTCGCCTGAAGAGAAAGCCAAGTGGTCGTCTTATGCGGCAGTGATTGCCAGTGGCATCGAAGCGCAACCGGTGCAGGATGCGCGATTGATATTAATTTCTTATACGCATACAGACCCGGTAACCGCGGCTTTTGTCGCCAACAGCGTCGCCAATCATTTCATTGACGAAAATTTTCGCGCCAAGACTGCGAAATACACCAAGACTTCCGATTGGATTGAAACCACGACCCGCAAGCTTGAAGCCAATCTGCAACAGGCTGAACGCGAGATGGCAGATTATTTGAGCCGTCACGACCTGGCATTTTTAAGCGGCGGCGGCAGAGCCGGGGATAACGGGGTGACTCTGGGCAGCGATAAATTTTTCGACCTCAACAAAAAAGTGCAGGAAGCCGAAAACAATCGCGTCATTAAGGAATCGCTTTACGAACAGGTGAAAAAGGGCAACGTCACGGGCTTGCCGCAAGCCTATGCCGACCAGCAGATTGACGAACTACAGAAAAGATTGCGCGAACTTAAAATTAAGGAAACCCAGCTTGCAGGTAAATTCGGCAACAATAACCCGACAATGATTACCCTGCGCGCAGAGATTGCCACCGTGCAAACCCAACTCGAAGACAGCGTCAAACGCCTCGCCGCGAAATTGCAGGTCGAGTATGAAAATGCGGTGCGCGAAGAAAAATTGCTCAAGCAACAACTGGCAAACAGCAAAGTCGAAGCTGATAAACAGAACCGCGACGAAATTGAATACAACACCATAAAAAGTCAGGTGGAAACTCAGCGCAAGCTCTATAACGATTTTCTCGAACAGAACACCAAAGTCGAATTGCAGAAAGCCGAACAGAGCAACAACATTCGGGTTGCGGAACAGGCGGAAGCCCCGGTTGCGCCGGTCGGACCGCAACGTTTTCGCACGATTATCACCTGGTTTTTACTGAGTCTCGCGGGCGGCATCGGTCTGGCATTTTTCCTGGAATCTCTCGATAACACCATCAAGACCGTCGAAGACATCACCAATTATGCGCAACTGCCCGCGCTTGGCGTCATCCCGGCAATCGGCGCGCGTAAAGTGCGGTCGCTGACCGGTGGCAAACGCGCTTCGCCGGTGAAGGCTTTAAGCAAAGCGCCCGCCACAGGAGTGGCAGCCGGGAATTCGCAAATCATTGCGCTTGATACGCGCTCGACCGGCGCAGAGGCTTATCGCGCTTTGAGAACCTCGGTGATGTTATCAAGCGCCGGCGGCCCGCCCAAACGTGTATTGGTTACCAGCGGGCAACCGGGCGAAGGCAAAACCACGACGACCATCAATACCGCAGTGTCGCTTTCGCAACTTGGCGCGTCCGTGGTGATTGTCGATTGCGATTTGCGCAAACCCTCGACCCATAAAGTTTTCGGGCTTGATCATTCGCGCGGGGTTTCGACCTATCTTTCAAGAGATGTCGAACTCGACAGCGTGATTCAAAAACTGCCGATAGCCAATTTGTCGCTCATCCCTTGCGGGCCGATTCCGCCCAATCCTGCGGAACTCATCAGCTCCGACAGGATGAAAGAGATGTTGAAACAGTTATCGGAAAGATACGACCACATTTTGATCGATTCGCCGCCGTTGATGCATGTGACCGATCCGGTGATTTTATCGACGCTGGTGGATGGGGTCATTCTGGTTGTCCATGCGGGCAAGAGCACGCGCGATCTGGTGCGGCGCTCACGTCAGGAATTATCGAGTGTCGGCGCGAAAATTTTCGGCGTGGTCTTAAATAACGTCGATTTCCGCAGCGGTTCTTACGATGATTATTATTACTATCGCTACTACGACAACTATTACGGCAGCGACAAAAACGAAGCCCACGGCGATTGAAGCGGATATGCACGACGTTTGAGCAATCAAAAATGTTTTCGGCATTCAAACTTTTGACCGGCAACAGGCGATGGTCAGCGTACACAGCGGTTTTGACCTTCAGGCATGATTGATCATGACAGGCTATTCAAAGAATTGATTGCAACCTTCTTTCTGGAATTCCTTGAATTGTTTCTGCCTTCGATGAGTGCCTTTATGGATGCCGATTCTATTGTTTTTCTCGACAAGGAGTTGTTTACCGATGTGACATCGGGCGACCGTCACGAAGCCGATTTGATTGTCAAAGCGCGATTCAAAAATCAGGAATCGTTTTTTCTCATCCATGTGGAAAATCAAGCGCAGCCTCAACCGCAATTCGGGCAGCGAATGTTCAGCTATTTTGCGCGGCTTTACGATAAACACCGGTTGCCGGTCTATCCGATAGTGATTTTTTCTTACGACAAACCGCGCCGCAAACAAGCTGCCGCGCATCGCGTAACCTTTCCTGATTTGGATGTTCTGGCATTTCATTATCGGGTGATTCAACTCAATCAATATCGTTGGCAGGATTATGCGCGGACGGAAAATCCGGTAGCCAGCGCTTTGATGGCGAAAATGCAGATTGCCGTCAAAGAGCGCCCGCGAGTGAAATTGGAATGCACGCGGTTGCTGGCAACCTTGAAACTCGACCGGGCGCGGATGCAGTTGATCGCCGGATTCGTTGATAGCTATTTGAAATTAACCGCGGCGGAGATGAAAATGTTTACGCGGGAGTTAAAGCGATTGGCTCCTGCGGAACAGGAGAAGGTGATGGAATTAACCAACAGTTGGATTGAAAGCGGCAGGCGACAAGGTTTGCAACAAGGCAAGCGCGAAGGTTTGCAACAAGGCAAACGCGAAGGCTTACGACAAGGCAAACGCGAAGGCGAAGCGGCGCTGGTGTTGCGGTTGTTGCGCCGTCGGATTGGCGCGTTAGAGCGTGTCAGCGAAGAGCGCATCCGGTCGCTGACGCTGGCGCAAATCGAGCGCCTCGCAGAAGCCTTACTTGATTTTCGTGAACCTCAGGACTTGACCCGCTGGTTGCAAAAACACTTGAAACGTTGAGCAAATGGCGGTCATTAAAAGCGGAATCTTTTTGGAGTGCGGTAACTTGTTACCGCTTTCGCGAACCGGAACTTTTTGGAGTGCGGTAACTTGTTACCGCTTTGGCGTAATCGTCAAAGCCCCGCGGTCATCTATGAGTGCGCCATCTCGCGGCAACGCCTTTGGTGTAAACGCCAAAGCCATTCCTGCTGATTCAGTTGAGCAAGCGGTCTTGGATTGTGTTTATTCAAACTTCGATCTTTTGAGTTATTGAGCAAGCGGTTCCGTCAATCACGTTGTTTTTGTAATGTTTAATGTCTTCGACCTTTTGAATTGTTGAGCAAGCGGTCTCTGACCACGTCTTTGAATTGTTGAGCAAGCGGTCTCTGACCGCGTCTGCGCTGTCCGGTTGATTCAAATAGCGCGCGGCATCCGGCAATTGAGAATCCGGGGTTCTCAGTTCATCGTTCATACTTCATACTTCATCGTTTCCATGAAACCCATCATCCGCGTAGAAAATTTAAGCAAGCAATATCGCATCGGCGCAAAACAATCGCCATATCGTGCCCTTTGCGCTGCTTTTTCAAACAAGTCTTCAAAAACGACGACGGATCAACGGGACACGCTATCTTATGACCGGTGATTTGACGCTTTCGGCAGGCAGCCTCGCTAAATTCTTCCAAAGACGGTGGAGCGTTGAGGTCTATCACAAATCGCTGAAGCAAAATGCCAGTCTGGTGAAGTCGCCGACCAAAAGCGTAGTAATCCAAGGGAATTATTTGTTTGCCTTAAATACACCGTTTTCTAAGTTTTTACGTCTTTTAGTCATTTAGTTTTATCATGAAAAAAGAACATATAAAACTAAGCGAAAAAGATGAGAGTTATTTGACAGCCCTGATCAGCAAAGGTCAACAAAAG